>CANMAT010000350.1 GCA_947494865.1 Deltaproteobacteria bacterium | reverse complement strand
CGGTTGCCGCCCGCGCCGCCGACCGAGAGGGCGCCCATGAGGCCCGAGAGCCCCGCGCCGCCGCCGCCGCCCACGCCGGGGCACACCAGGGCGCCGCCCGCGCAGGCGGCGTTGGTGGCGCCGTCGGTGGCCGCGCCCGTCGAGCCGCCGCTCGAGCCGCTGTTGTTGCACGCCACGATGCGGCCGCCGTTGCCGCCCGACACGTCGATGATGCCGTTGATCACGACGGCGCCGGTGGCCCGGAGGTCGAGGGGCGCCGTGCCGTCGGAGCGCACCCTGACGCCCGCGGGGATGTTGATCGTGGTGTAGTTGCGCACGCCCGGCGGGAGCGCCGTGTCGCGCGTGGGGTTGAAGGGCCCGTCGACGCCCGTGCTCGGAAAGCGGTTGCAGTACCCGCCGTTGCACTGCGCCCCGCCCGCGCACGCGCGGCCGCACGCGCCGCAGTTGGCGTTGTCGGTCTGAAAGTTGGCCTCGCAGCCGTTGGCGGCGGCGCGGTCGCAGTCGCCGAAGTTGGGCGCGCAGGCCTGAATGGCGCAGGCCCCCATGGTGCACGTGGGCGTGGCGTTGGCGAGCATGCAGCGGTTGGTGCAGCGGCCGCAGTTGTTCACGTCGGCGGCGATGTTCACCTCGCAGCCGTCGGCGGCGAGGCCGTTGCAGTCGGCCCAGCCCGCGTCGCAGGTGAGGCCGCAGGTGCTGGCCATGCACGTCGCCGTGCTGCGGGGCCCCGACGGGCACGCGCGACCGCACATGCCGCAGTGGGCGACGGTGACGCGCAGGTCGACCTCGCACCCGTCGGCGGGCAGGGTGTTGCAGTCGCCGAAGCCCGCGTCGCAGCGCGCGACGGTGCACGCGCCGCTGGCGCAGCCCGGCGTCGCGTTGGCGAGCATGCAGCGCGAGGCGCACATGCCGCAGTGGTTCACGTCGGTGTTGGTGTTCACCTCGCAGCCGTCGACGGCCATCATGTTGCAGTCGGCGAAGCCGCTGCCCGCGGGGCACACGACGGCGCCGCAGACGCCGCCCGCGCAGGTGGCCATGCCCCGCGCGCCCGACGGGCACACGGTGCCGCAGGCGCCGCAGTGCGCGGCGTCGGTGCGGAGGTTCACCTCGCAGCCGTTGGCGGCGTTGCCGTCGCAGTCGGCGAAGCCCGCGTTGCAGGTGATGCCGCAGGTGCCGCCGGCGCACGAGGGCGTGGCGTTGGGCGCGGCGGGGCACGCGCGGCCGCAGGCGCCGCAGTGGTTGGCGCTGGTGGCGGTGTCGACGCAGGCGCCGCTGCACATCGCCTGGCCCGCGGGGCAGCCGCGCATGCGGCACTGCCCCGAGAGGGTGTCGCACACGGGGCCCGCGGGGTTGCCCGCGCAGTCGGCGTCGGTGCGGCACATGAAGGGCCCGTCGGCGGGCGCGTCGAGGGTGACGTCGGGCACGCTGCTGTCGCCGCCCACGATGGCGAGGCCGACGTCGCCGCACGCCGGGAGCAGCGAACCGAGCGCCAGGAGGGCGCCCAACGCCGTACTGCCTTTGCGTCTAGACATGAGAGAACTCCTCCGCGAGGCTACGCGTTTCATGCGCGACGGGGGCTTTGTATACAGTGAATCTCATCGGGTATCCCTCGGGCGCTCTACGGTGTAACGTGGCAGGGCTGCGCGGGCGGAGGGGCCGCGGGCTCGGGCGGCGGCAGCGGGTGCGGCGCGACGGGCGCGGGCGGCGCCGGCGGCGCGGGCCACGTGGCGTTGACGATGTGAAAATCGACGCGGCGGTTGGCCGTACGCCCCGCCGGGGTGGCGTTGTCGGCGAGGGGAGTCCCCTGGCCGTAGCCCCGCGCGGTGAGGCGCTCGGAGCTGATGCCCCGCTCGACGAGGTAGGAGCGAATCGCGTCGGCGCGGTTCTGCGACAGGGTGAGGTTGTAGGCGCGCGGGCCGCCCGGACAGGCGCGGCAGGTGTTGTCGGTGTGGCCCTGCACCTCGAGGAGGGTGATGGGCGCATTGAACTGCAGCACGCGCACCACGGCGTTGAGCACGTCCTGGTTGGCGTGCGTGATCTCGGGGTTCGACGACACGATGTTGGCGCTTCGGTTGTCGAAATGAACCTGGCGGTTGATGGCGATGTGGTCGCCCTCGAGCACGGCCAGGGGGTGCGGGTCGGGGCAGCCCGGGTTCTCGGCGTCGGGGGTGGGGCCCGCGGCGAGGATGGGGCAGCGGTCGCGGTCGTTGGGGATGCCGTCGTGGTCGCGGTCGTCGTCGGGGCAGCCGCGGCGGTTGGCGTCGGGGTAGTCGCCCGCGTGCACGGCGGGGCACTGGTCTTCGACGTCGAAGACCCCGTCGTGGTCGCCGTCTTCGAGGGGACACCCCAGGCGCGCGGGGTCGGGGTGCGCGCCGCGGGGCACGGCGGGGCACACGTCGTCGCGGTCGATGATGCCGTCGCAGTCGGTGTCGGGCAGCGGCGCGGCGGCCGGGGTCGCCGGGGGCACGCGCAGGGTGATGGAGATCCCCGCGGACCAGTACGTGGCGTCGAAGTCGTACGTGGCGACGTTGGGGCTCACCACGGTGCCCGGCTGGAGCACGTTGTGGAAGCGCACGACGGGCCCGAGCGCCACCGCGGGCGAGAGCGTGAACTCGAAGCCCACGCCGGCGTTGATGGCCGCGCGCTCGAGGGGGCCCGTGAGGGCGTACCCCACGTTGCCGTCGACGAAGAGGCGCCCCACGCGGCCGATGCGGGGCTCCACCCGGAGGCCGGCCTCGAAGGCCATGAGGCGCCCGGTGCCGCTCTGCGTGCTGGTGGGAAAGAACCCGTTGGCGAACGAGAGCTGCACCACCAGCGGGTCGATAAGTGTGAACCCCAACCGCAGCGTGGCTTGAATGTTGAGGTTGTCATACCCCATGGCGTTGCCGCCATACTGCTGGGTCTCCGTGTTGCGCTGGTAGCTCGAGAGCATGGTGCCCACGCCCACCTCGCCGCGCAGCGCGAAGCGCTGGAGCACCTGGGCCTCGGCGCGCGACGGCGCCCCCGCGAGCAGCGCCGCCGCGCCCGAGAGCGCAGTGACAAGCCACCTCTGTCGCGACCTGCGCGCGTGCGCGCCATCGTACCTTCTCATCACAGATTCTCGCCCCTGCCACATACGCGGCACCTCGTCGGCTTCATCGGCCCTGCTTCGCCCCGACCGCTCACTCAACATCACAGAATCTCGCGCGTCGGTCGCACGGGACGCTTCGAACGGACGGCTCGCACGCTACACGCAAGCCCCGCGGCGCCACAACAAATTCGCCGCGATTCTCGGGTGTGCAAAGGGATTCACGGAAGGCGCCTTTGTTGACATCGCCAACGCGGTGAAGAAGCCGCGCGCGGCGAACTTGGAGGTTGCGAGACAACGGGGATGGTCCCAGGTAGAGTGCTCGGAAAGGGAAGCAATGACAGAAGAGAGCGCGACGCGTCCGAGCCTGGTTGAGGGCGCACCGGTGTGTGGGGCCTACGTGTGCGGGCGCCTCGTTCGCCACGACCCGTGGGTGTCTGTTTATCTTGCGCGCTCCTCGGGCGGAGGCGACTTCAACTTCGAAGCGCGGGTGCTCCACGTCGAGCCCCGAAGCGACGCGGCGGCGGCGTCTGCGTTCGCGCGCGAGGCGTCGCGCCTCCAAGAGCTCCGCCACGCGGGGATCGCGCGGGTCGTGGCGGCGGCCGTCGAGGGCGGCGCGCCGGTGGTGGTCACCGAGCGCGTGCGGGGCCTCACGCTGCACGCGCTCACCGCGCGGGGGGGCCGCGTCGACCTCGCGGTGATGGTGCGCGTGGTGGCCGCGCTCGCGGGCGCGCTCGACGCCCTCCACGGCGCCTCTCCGGCCGTGGTGCACCGGCGCCTGTCGCCGGACCTCATCGTGGTCGACGACGAGGGCGACGTGTGGCTCGAAGAGTGCGGCCTCGCGCACGCCCTCACCCGCGCGGGCTGGCTCCCCGAAGAGGTCTCCACGGCCCGGCGCGAGTACCTCAGCCCCGACGAGCTGCGCCACCACGCGAGCCCCCGCTCCGACGTGTTCGCGCTGGCCTCCATCGTGTTCGAAGGCCTCACGGGCACGCTTCCCTTCAAGGGCGACACCGACGCCGCGCTCGGCGCCGCCATCATGCTCGAGACGCGCCCCGCGGCGAGCGCGCACCGCGCCGACCTCCCCCGCGAGCTCGACGCGGTGTTCTACCGCGCGTGGTCCACCGACGTGACCGAGACGCTCTCCGCGGGGGCCTTCTCGCAGGCCTTCGAGTCGGCGCTCGAGCAGGCCGCGCAGCGCATCGCGCGCGAGAAATCTTCGCGCGACGAGCCCGCGCACCTCGCCGACCCGCCGGGCACCACGCCCCTCAACGGCTCGCGCCGCGCCCGCGCGTCGTCGCCGCCCAGCGACCCCCACCCCGTCGCGACGATCACCTCGCGGCCCCCGCCGCTGCCCCGCGCCTCGACGCGCATCTACGGCTCGGGCCTCAACGGCGCCCGCGGGAGCAGCGCCTCGCCGCACAGCCGCCACGCCGCGACGGAGAGCACCCCGGTGAAGCTCGCCCCCGCGGTGCAAACCCTCGCGCCGGGCCCCATCGCGGCCACCGACGCGGCGCCCGTCGAAGACGACGCCGACGAGCGCGTCTCCGTCGAGCTCCCGCCGCCTCCGCCCGCCGTGCGCTCCGTCGAGTTCTCCGAAGACGACTCCCCCGACGTCACCCTCCGCACGCGCGCCATCGTTCGGGCCGACGCGCGCGTGACCCACTCCACCCGGTCGCGCGCCGACTCCGACGCGCCGTCGGTGCCTCCCCGCGTGCGCGGCGCCCTCGCGAGCCGCGGCTTCGGCGCCGTCGCCCGCAAGGGCCCGCGCGCGATGCACCCCGACACGGCGAAGATCATCGGCGTCTCCATCGTCGCCGCCGCGGCCATCCTCGGCGGGAGCCAGGTGTACGTCGCCCGCCTCTCGGCCACCGCGCCGCCCACCGCCCCCTCGCAGTACGCGCTGCTCCCGGTGCCCGAGGCGCGCCCCTCCCCCCGCGAGATGGTCCCCGAGGTGCGCACCGAGGCACCGGTCGTAGCCCCGCCCGTCGCGGCCCCGCCCGTCGCGACCCCGCCCGTCGCGGCCCCGCCCGTCGCGGTGCCCCTCGCAGCGCGCCCGGTCGCGGCGCTGCCGCTTCGGCCGAGCCCCGCCGATCAGCTCCGCGTGCGCACGCAGATCGAGTCGGCCGTGCGCCGCTGCGTGTCGGGCACCGGCGTGGGCCCGATGGTGCAACTCGCGGTGACGTACAACGGTCGCACGGGGCGCGCGTCGGGCGTCGACATCAGCGGCCGCGCCAACCACGAGCCCAT
>CANMAT010000349.1 GCA_947494865.1 Deltaproteobacteria bacterium | reverse complement strand
CGCGGCGCCCGGTGCGCGTCCTTCTCGACGACCTCGCGGTCGAGCGCGACGGCGACGCGGTGCGCCTCTCGTTCACGCTCCCGCCGGGCGCCTACGCGACGGCGCTGGCGCGCGAGATGATGAAGGGCGCCGAGACCGTTGAAACGGCGCTTGAGTGATGGCATCCAACCGGCCGACGCCGCGACCGCGCGGCGCGGTGGCGGTACTTATGACGCACCTTCGCGGTGCGCGTCTGCGAAGGCAAGGTGACGAATGCACGGTGGTTTCTCGCTGATTCAGCTCTTTACGCGCTTCGCGATGTTGGGCGCCGAGTGGGTCATGTGGGTGCTCGTGGCCCTCTCGGTGGCCTCCGTCGCCGTGATCTTGGAGCGCGCGCGCTTCTATAACTCCCTCAACGACGACCTCGAGGCCCTCTCGAACGCGGTGCGAGAGCTCCTCCGCGGCGCCGACCTTGACGGAGCCCGCGCCCGCTTGCGCAAGTCGCCCTCGCCCGCGGCCCTCGTGGCCCTCGCGGGCCTCGACGAGTTCGACTCGGGCCTCCGCAGCGCCGAGGAGTCCATGGCGGGCGCCCAGGCGCGCATTCGCATGAACCTCGAGCGGTACCTCGCCTTCCTCGGCACGGTGGGCAACAACGCGCCCTTCGTGGGCCTCTTCGGCACCGTCATCGGCATCATTCAGGCGTTCGATAAGCTCCGCGCGAGCGAAGACGCCGTGCGCGCGGCGGCCCGCACCGCGGCGGCCTCGGGCGGCGGCGCCGCGGCCCCCACCTTCGACACGGGCGCCGTCATGGGCACCCTCGCCGAGGCCCTCGTGGCCACTGCCATCGGCCTCATGGTGGCCATCCCCGCGGTGGCGGCGTTCAACTACTTCCAGCGCCGCGTGAAGGGCATCATGTCGTCGACCGACACGCTCACCCACGTGGTCACCGCGAGCCTCGCGGCCCAGGGCGCGGCCTCGCCGTACCGCGGCCCCGTCGCCGCCGTGGCGACCGTCAAAGACGCGAAGCCCGCCAAGGCCGACAAGGCCGACAAGTCTGAGAAGTCTTCCGAGGAGAAGCACTGACCATGGGAGGCGGAGCCTCACAGGACGACGAGAGCGCGATCACGGGGATCAACGTCACCCCCTTCGTCGACATCGCGCTCGTGCTGCTCATCATCTTCATGGTGACGGCCAAGTACATCGTGACCCCGCAGGCGATCCCCGTAGATCTCCCGCACGGCTCCACGAGCAACAGCGTCACGGTCGCAGTGCGCGTCTCCGTCGACCGCACGGGCGCCATCTTCGTCGACGCGCGGCCCGTCACCGAGGGCGACCTCCCGGGCCAGATGCGCCAGCGCTACAACGAGAACCACGACGTGCGCGTGATCATCGCCGCCGACCAGAGCGTGTCGCACGGCCGCGTCATTCGCGTGATCGACCTCGTTCGTCAGGGCGGCGTGAGCAAATTCGCCATCGAGACCGTGCCCGAGGCATCGCAAACCCAGCCGCCGCGATGAACGCCCCGAAGCCGCCGCCCATGAGCACCACGATACCGCGCGAAGACCGCCTCGCGTCGCGCACGCTGCCGCCCCTCGCGGCGGCGTCGCTCCTCGCGCACGGCCTCGTGTACGTCGCCCTCTCGCTCATTCCCGCACAGCGCGCGGTGCCTTCGCGGGTCAACCCGGCGGCCCTCGTCGAAATCGAAGCGCCGCCCCCTCCGCCGCCTCCTCCACCCCCGCCGCCGCCGCCTCCGCCTCCTCCCGCGGCCGAGGTGCCGCCGCCTCCGGCGCCCGTCGCGCGCGAGGCGCCGCCGCCCCCGCGGGCCGAACCCCCGCCGCCTCCTCCTCCGCCCGCCCCTACGGCGCCGCCGCCCCTCATGGTCAGCGAAGAGATGGGCAACGACCCTGGTGACGGTGTGCCCACGGGCAACAACACCAACTACCAGGGCGGCGACATGGCCAACAACGGCGTCGCCAACCAGGGCCCCGTGCGCAACGCCCAGGTGGGCGGCACGCCCAACGGCACGGGCGTCGGGCCCGTCACTCCGCCTGCGGGCCCCGACCTCAGCGAGGCCGTGCGCCCCGGCAGCATCGACGAGGGCGCCCTCGAGGGCTTCTTCCCCGACGAGGCCCGCGACGAGGGCATCTCCGGCGAGCGCGTCGCCGTGATGGTCACCGTCGAGCCCGACGGCCGCGTGAGCGCAGCGCGCGCGCAGGGCGACCCCGGCCACGGCTTCGCCCGCGCCGCGGAGCGCGCCATTCTCAGCGGCGCCATCGAGTTCTCGCCCGCCAAAGACCGCAGCGGTCGCCCCATTCGCTCGTCTCTCCGCTACACCATTCGCTTCGAACTCAGCTCGTAGCCCGAAGGCGCCCGCCGCGCCCCGAGGCGCGCGATGGGCTGCGTTCAATGGGTGACGGGCCCGGTGGTGTTCGTGCATCATCGCGCGCGCAGGCCGCGCGGGCGGCCTCATCGGAGGATGTCGTATGCGCCGCTGCCGTGTGCTCGTTGTAGGCCTGGGACTCGCGCTGTGTACCCCCATGGCGTGGGCGCAGACGGGCCGTGTGCCCTTCGAAGCGAACACGAACATGCAGCAGTTTCGACCGGCCCCGGGGCCCTTCAACCTGCTCACCGTTCACGGCGCGCGCGTCGAGGGCAACGGCACCCTCTCGTTCGGCGCGATGGCCAACTACAGCTATCGCCCCTTCACCATCTTCAACGCCGACTGCCCCAACTCGGAGAACGACGACGGCTGCTCCCTCGGCGCCGTGCGCGCGCGCCCGCTCGAGCACCTCGCCACGCTCGACCTCATGGCCACCGTCACCCTCGGGCGGCGCCTGCAGATCGGCCTCACGCTCCCCGTGAGCTACGAGACGGGCCAGGCCATCAACCCCGCCACCGCGTACCCCCTCGGCGGCGAAGAGACGCAGTCGGGCTTCGCCCTCGGCGACCCGCGCCTCGACGTGAAGGTGCGCCTCACGCGCCCGGGCCTCACGGGCGTCGGCGCGGCCCTCGGGGCCTTCGCCACCCTCCCGACGGGGCAGCACACGGGCAGCGCGCGCTACGTCGCCGACAGCACCGTCGCCTTCGGCGGCCGGGGCATCGTCGACGTGCGCGAGGGGCGCTTCTTCGCAGCGGCGAACCTCGGCTTCGTGTGGCGCCCCGACGCGCTCACCCTCTTCTCCACGAAGGTGGGCACGCAGCTCCTGTGGGGCGCCGGCGCGGGCGTCGTGGCCACGCCGCGCGTGTCGTTCCTCGCTGAGGTGTTCGGCAGCAGTGACCTCTCGTCGGCGCAGCAGTCCAACGGCGTCGAGGCCGACCTCGCCGCGCGGTACACCCTCGGCGATTTGAGCTTCACCCTCGGCGGCGGCGCCGGGCTCGTGCGCGCGGCGGGCACCCCCGTGGCGCGCGCCTTCCTCGGCGCCACGTGGGCGCCCGTGCGCGTCGACGCCGACAGCGACGGCGTCGACGACAGCGTCGACCGCTGCGTGGGCGAGGCCGAAGACCGCGACGGCTACGACGACCTCGACGGCTGCCCCGACGCCGACAACGACGGCGACGGCATGGCCGACGACGCCGACCGCTGCCCCGATCAGCCCGAAGACCGCGACAACTTTCAAGACTCCGACGGCTGCCCCGACCTCGACAACGACAACGACGGCATCCCCGACGGCTACGACTCGTGCCCCCGCGAGCCCGAAGACCGCGACGGCGACCACGACGAAGACGGCTGCCCCGACAACGACCGCGACCACGACGGCGTCTCCGACGAGAACGACCGCTGCCCCGGCGAAGCCGAAGACATCGACGGCGCGCAAGACGAAGACGGCTGCCCCGACCCCGACAACGACAACGACGGCGTGCTCGACGTCAACGATCAGTGCAGCGATCAGCCCGAGACGCGCAACGGGTTTCAAGACGAAGACGGCTGCCCCGACAGCACGCCCGACCGCGACAGCGACGGCATCCCCGACGACCGCGACCGCTGCCCCGGCGAGCCCGAGACCTTCAACGGCCTGCAAGACGAAGACGGCTGCCCCGAGGGGGCCCCGGCGCTCGCCTCGGTCACCGACGGTCAGATTCGCATCACCGAGCCCGTGAACTTCATGCTCAGCAGCGATCAGATCGTGGGCGGGCAGAGCTTTCGCGTGCTCGACACGGTGGTGTCGCTGCTCAACGCGCACCCCGAGATTCGCGGCGTCGAGATTCAGGGCCACACCGACGACCGCGGCAACCCGATCGCCAACCGCGCGCTCTCGCAGCGCCGCGCCAACGCGGTGAAGGTGTACCTCGTCGCCCACGGCGTCTCCGCCGAGCGGCTCTTCACCGTGGGCCACGGCCCCGACCGCCCCGTCGAGGAGGCGCGTACGCTCGCCGCCCGCGCGCGCAATCGCCGCGTCGAGTTTCACATCGTGCCGTCGGGCCCCGCCGCGCCCGCGCCCGCGACGCCCTGACGCTCCCGCTCGCTACTCCGACGCGAACACGCGGAGCCTGCGGGCGCTCACGCCGGGGCTCGCGAAGATCATCCCGCTCACGGTCACGGCCGCGCCCGGCGCCTGCGCGGGGATCTTGAACATGCGCGTCTGCCCCGACAGCGAGCCCTCGCCGTTGAGGCTCGTGGTGCGCCAGTTGATGCAGAACGAGGAGGACACCTCGCGCACCGGGGCGGTGCAGCTGCCGCTCGTGAGGTTGACGTTGTACTGCGCCACGGGGGTGCCGCCCACGCGCACCGCGATGGGGCCCGTGAGCTGTACGCCCTGCGAGTAGCCCACATCGAGGTCGAGCCACACGGCCGTCTCGTCGCGCTTGCTCGGAACGTACGTGAGCGAGAAGGGGACCCCCGGCGTCGCGAGCGTCGAGGCCACCTCGTGGCCGGGGCCGAGGTTCATCACCGCGCCGCGGACGAAGAGCATCCCCGCGGCGCCGCCCGCGCACGTGAGCGCGAGCACCGCGAGGCACCCGATGCCCACATACTTCAGCGCGTTGGACCGCGGCGGCGGCGGCGGATTGCCCCACGGCGCCGACGGCGGCGGCGAACCCCAGGGCGACGGACCGGAACTCCCGTGCGGTTGCATGCGGCCAATGGATGCGCGTCGCCCCCGCGGGTGTCAATCGCCACGGCGCTTGTCGAAAAGGTGCGCAGTTCGATGCGCCGCGGTAGGCGCGACGACAGCCATGCGAACGATCACAAGCCTCCTGGCGCTCACCTTCGCCGCGCTCGCGTTCGGGGGCGACGCCGACGCGCAGCTCCGCGCGCCCCGCGTGCCCGCGCGCCCGCTCCGCGCGGTGGTGGCGCCCGCGGCCCGCGTCGTGGCGCGCCCCGCGCGCGCCCGGCGGG
>CANMAT010000348.1 GCA_947494865.1 Deltaproteobacteria bacterium | reverse complement strand
TCGCCGACCTCTCCCACGCCGACCTCGCCGACGCGCGCTTCACGGGCGCAACGATGACACGCGCGCGGCTCCACGGCGCCTCGCGTGACAGCGCCGTCGACGTAGCCTCGGACGCCCTCGGCGACGACCCCGAGCTCGCCGCGGCCGAGCGCCAGCGCTGACCCTCACCGACACCCTCACACGGAGCATCCCCGATGAACATGGCAGCGAAATGGAACGGCGACGACGCGGCCTGGCAGGAGACCGCCACGGTGACCGCCGTCGAGGGCGCCGAGTACGCGGTCGAGAGCGCGTCGGGGCGGCGGCGCGCGCGGCGCGCGGCGGGGTGCCTGCTGGTGCCTGCGGCGGGCGACACCGTGCTCGTGGCGAGCTCGCAGCGCGGGTGCTGGGTGCTCACGGTGCTCGAGCGCGACGCGTCGACGGCCGCGCGGCTCGAGCTCGACGGCGACGTGGAGCTCAGGCTCCCGAGCGGGCGCCTCGCGGTGGCCGCGCGCGAGGGCGTCGACGTGGCGTCGGGCGCGACGGTCTCGGTGGTAGCCTCCGCGGTGGCGGTGCACGCGCCCGAGGGGACGCTCTCGATCGAGCGCCTCTCGCTCCTGGGCGGCGCGGTCGAGGTCGACGTGGCGAAGGTGCGCGTGGCCGCTGGGGCCATCGACCAGACGGTCGACCGGGTGACCCAGCGCGTGAAGCGCGTGCTGCGCTTCGTCGAAGACTTCGAAGAGCTGCGCGCGGGGCGCATCGACTACGTGGCGCGCTCGCTCCTGTCGTTGCACGGGCGCGGCGCGGCGATCACCGCCGACGAGCTCGTGAAGGTCGACGGGGCGCAGGTTCACATCGGCTGACGAGGGAGAGACGCGATGTTCGGAAACAGCTCGGAAGGCGGCCTCTCGCTCGCGGCGCCCGACGTGGTCAAGGTGCCGCCGCTGGGCATCCCCGCGCCGCTGGTGAACCTCTCGAACGAGCCCATGGGGGTCCCGTTCTGCGTGAAGGTGCTGCTCGACGGCACGCCCGCGCACAACTTCGGCACGCACGTTCCGCTCACCGTGGGCGACGCGGCCGGCGCGATGGGCGGCGTCGTGTCGGGCATCGTGATGGGGCCCACGACGGCCCTCACGGGCTCGACCACGGTGCTCCTCTGCGCGCTCCCGGCCACGAAGATGACCTCGCAGTCGCTCCAGAACGGGGTGAACGCGCTGGGCGTCGCGATCGCGCCGAGCCAGCTCAAGGTGATGCTCCTGGCGAAGTGAGAAGAGGTCTCGATGTCTGACCCTACGCTCCGCCCCGGCGCCCTCTTCGACGGGCGTTATCACCTCGAGGCCCCCCTCGACGACTTCGGCGTCGGCGAGTCGTGGCGCGCGCGCGACCGCGACGGCGCGACGGTGATCGTCAAGCTCCTGCCCCCGCTCGGCGCCTCCACCGCACGCTTCAACGACCTCGGGCGCGCGCTCTCTGCGGCGCGTCACCGCGGTGTTCTCGCGACGCTGCGCCACGGCGTGTGCGACGGGCGCCCGTACCTCGTGCACGAGTTCTTCGCGGGGGTGTCTCTCGCGAAGGGCTTCGCGCAAGCGCGCACGGGCCGTCACCTGCTCGCGCCGGGCGTGCTGGCGAACCTCCTCGACCGCGCCTGCGAGGCCCTCGAGGCCGCCCATCGCATGGCGCCTCCCCTCGTGCACGGGGGCCTCATGCCGGGCGCGCTGGTGGCCGCGATGGTGGCGGGCCGCTTCGACGTGCGCGTGATCGATTTCGGGCTCGCGCCGGTGTTCGGCGACCGCCTCAAGGTGGCGCGCGCGACCGAGTACATGGCCCCCTCGCTCGAAGACGACCCCGAGCGCGCCACGGCCGCCGACGACGTGTTCGCGCTCGGCACCGTGGTGTTGGAGGCCGTCACCGACCGCCGCGACGCCCTCCTCGGCGCGGGCACCGTGGGCAACCTGTCGGCGGTCGCGAAGCGTCGGCAAGACGTCCCCGCCGCGCTCATGGCCATCGCGAGCCGCGCGACGCGCGTCGACCCGCGACAGCGCTACGCCGACGTGACCGCGCTGCGCGACGCGCTCGACGCCGCGTGGTCGCCCGACGCCCGCCCCGCGCGCGACGACGCCGCCTCGGAGGCCCCCGCGCGCATCGCGGGCGTGGCAGCCGAGTACACCTCGTGGGTGCGCTTCGCCGACGCCGACGCGCCGTCGCCCATCGCACCCGTCGCGGCGCCCGCGGCCGCGCCCATCGTGGCCCCGCCGCGCATCGAAGTGCCACTGCCCGCGGTGGCCTTCGTGAGCCCGCCGGTCGACTTCGGCGTCACGCAGCCCACGGCGCGCGGCCCCGCCGACGAGCTCCTCGGCGCGACCACGAAGCTCCCGCCCCGCGGCGCTCCGACGGCGCTCCCGCCCACGCAGATGTTGGAGCAGTTCGACGCGCCGCCGCCGCAGCCCGCGTACGCGCCGCAGGCCTACGCGCCGCCCGTGTACGCGCCTGCGCCGCCGCCCTACGCGCCGCCGCCGCAGCGGGTCTACGGGGCGGCGCCGCAGGGGTATCCGCAAGCGCCCGTCGCGGTGCCGCCGCGCAGCAACCGCGGCGCCCTCCTCGCGGTCGGCGTCGCGGTGCTGCTCGCGTTGGTCACGGTTGTCGTGCTTCTCACGCGCGGGTCGTAGCGCCGCGTGCGACCGTTGTTCCTGTTGGCGCGGAGGCGTGTTCAGCGTTGGGGGCGGCGGGCGGCGACGACGTGCTGCACGCCGCCGCCGGCGGTGTGATAGGTGCCCGCGCGCAGGGCCTCGACGTCGGCGCGCTGCGCGTCGCGCGCGAGGCTCCAGGCGCGCTCGAAGCCGTCGGCGAGGCCGCCGCCGGCGAGGTAGTAGCGCAGGGTGTCGTCGCGGCTCCAGATGCAGTGGCCGTTGTCGTAGTGGGTGAGCGCGTCGTCGCGCATGGCGGCCTGGTCGGGCGCCGCGTAGGGGGCGACGAGCATCTGCGCGCGGTCCGAGAGCCAGCACGTTACCTCGGCGAAGCCCGCGGCGGCGACGAGGCCCGGGAGAACCTCTCCGACGCTGTTGTCGCCCTCGCCGAGGGCGATCTTGCCGCGCTCGCACACCATCTGGAGGCGCACGACGGCGAGGCGATCGTCGACGGGCGCGAGGTGCCGCGCGCTGCCGACGTTCATGGCGTCGGCGAGGTTGTTGGGCTCGGCCGCGAGGAGCAGACCGCCGGGCCGCAGCACGCGCATCATCTCGCGCAGCACGGCGGGCACGTCGGGCACGTGAATGAGCACCGTCTGGCACGTGACGAGGTCGAAGCTGGCGTCGTCGAAGGGGAGCGCGCTCGCGTCGCCGACGCGGTATGTGGCGCGCGGGGCGAAGGGCGCGGCGCGGGCGGCGGCCTCGGCGACCCAGGCGCGCTCGCGGTCGACGCCGATGAGCGTCGCGCGGGGCATGTGCGGGAGCAGCACGCGCCCCCAGTGGCCGACGCCGCAGCCCACGTCGAGCGCGTCGATGACGGCGTCGAGCGCGAGGCGCCGCGCGAGGAGCGCGACGTAGTCGTGGTTCCACCAGAAGTCGCGCTGCTCGCCGAAGTATGCGGCCGAGTGCAGGTGCTGCGGGAGGGCTTCGCTCATTGCGCCGAGGATGCAACCACAGCGCGGCGCGATCTTCACGGGTGCGCGCGGTTCGTCCACCCGAGGAGCACGCGCGTGCGGCCGTCGCGCAGGCGGTTGGCGGCGCGCGCCACCGTGGCGCCCGGCACGAAGTCTCCGTCGGGCACCACCCAGACGGTGGTGCCGCTCGCGCGCCACGCGTGCAGGTCGACGGCGAGGCCGCCCACGCTCGCGCTCCACTCGTCCGTCACGCGCACCACGCTGCCCGATGGGTCGACGAGGTCGACGGGTTCGCGGGCCACCTCGACGACGATGTGGCACGCGGTGATGCCGCGCGACTCGGCGGGCGACACCTCGTGGCGCGAGTCGTCGAGCCACGGGTCGTGGCCGCGCGCGCAGCGGCTGAACACGGTGAGCGCGTCGCCCTGCGATGAGGCGCGCCAGCGCCGCAGGTGCGACTCCCACCGGTAGCCCGAGAGGTCGTCGAGGTGAACGAGCGGCCCGACGCGCCAGTCGCCCGAGCGCTCCGCGGGAGCGACGGCCTCGACGGCGCCCGAGGCTCTCCACCGAAGCTCTTCGCGCGGCTGCGCGGCGGGGTCGGGCGCGCGGTCGAGCCACGCGGCGCCCGGCGACCACAGCCACGTGCTGTGCGGCGCCTTCGCGTCGACGGCGTGCTTGAGGGACGCCTGGCGCGCGATCGCGAGGCTGTCGCCCGCGACGACGAGCAGCGCGCCGACGGCTCACGCGCGCACCGCGCGACGGTCGGCGCCGCGGGCGAGCGCGACGAGCGCCGACGCGACGCCGAAGGGGAGCATGTACCAGCGCCAGCGCGTGGCGAGGGCGAGGAGCGTCTCGCGAACCTGCCCGACGGCGTACGTGTCGAGCTCGAAGTTGCTCCAGGCGAAGTGGCTGGTGCCCGCGATCGCGACGGCGCCGCGGAGCGACTCGTAGGCGATCCACGGGGTCAGCAGCGCGGCCATGAGGGCCACCGACGGCGCGTCGAGCGCGCGCTCCGCGGGGGCGACCTCGGGCGGCGCGCGGTACGGCGTCGAGGCCTCGCTCGAGGCAGGCTCCGCCGTGGGCGCGCGCAGCGTGAGGGCCATGAGCGGCGGCGCGAGCAGCGCGAAGAGCGCGGGCATGAACACGATGGGGCTCACCTTGTCGGCGTGCCGCAGCACCAGCAGCGTGTCGCACATCACCGTGGTCGTCAGCGCGAGCGTGAGGGCCGCGAGCACGGCCGGCGCGCGTCGCACGCCCTCGCGGGGCCACCACGCGGGCGCGAGCGACGCGACGAGCGCCAGCGCGAGCGTGAGGCCCTCGAAGGCCCCGAGGGCCCGCAGCGCGCCCGCCTCGGCGAAGACCTCGCGCGCCCACCCGGCCGACGAGATCGGCCACACGGGCGCGATCGCGTCGAGCGCGGCCGACTGCGTGCGGTAGAGCATCGCGGCCATACCCGCCGCGGCGCTCGCGACGGGGAGCAGCGGCACGAGCACCGCCCACGGGCGCAGCGCCCGCGCGCGCGCCAGCCCGAGGAGCGCGGCGCCGATCGCCGCCGCGGCGAGCACGGCGTAGCTGTAGGGCTGCGAAGCGCGCACGCCCAGGCGCAAGAGGTTGGGCGGCCCCTCGGGAAACGCGGCGAGGGCGTTCATCGACGCCACGAGGGCGCAGGGAGCGAGCGCGCGGATCCAACGCCTCATGAGGTGCCTCCAGCGGGCGAGCATCGGCGCGAGGCCCGCGCGTGTCGAGCGCCGAGGGTCGCAGAGGCGCGAG
>CANMAT010000347.1 GCA_947494865.1 Deltaproteobacteria bacterium | reverse complement strand
CCTGACCCGTGACCACCATCGTGCCGCCGGGCATCGGCCGCGCGACCGGCGTGCCCTGACCCGTGACCACCATCGTGCCGCCGGGCATCGGCCGCGCGACCGGCGTGCCCTGGTTGGTCACCACCATCGTTCCCGCCGGGGGGCCCGCGGGCGCACCCACGATCACCCCTCCAGGCGGAGACGCGGCGACAGGGACTCCGACGACACCGCCTCCCCCGACGGCGACCCCTACCGGGGGCTGCCCGTAGGTCGGCTGTCCGTAGGTCGGCTGCCCGTTCGGATGTCCGCCGTACGTCGGCTGTCCGTAGACGGGTTGGCCCACCGGCACACCCGCCGTCGGCTGACCGTACACCGGCTGGCCGTACACCGGCTGACCCACGGGGACCGCAGGCTGGCCGTACACCGGCTGACCCACGGGGACCGCATTGGGCTGCGCGACAACCGTGGCTTGCGTGGGATAGGCCACGGGCTGCGCGCTCGTCGTGGTCATGGTGCAACCCGTGGCGAACACGACGAACGGCACGATGGCAAGGGAAAGGTTTCGCATGAATCCGATAGCTCCTTCTCGAATGTGCGCGGGTTGACGGCAACCTCACACGAGGCATTCAGCGCGCGCAGCATAGTCGCGTCGGGCGGCGACGGTCGATTCCCATTGTTGCGTCGCACGAGGGGTGACGGCGACCGAAGGGCTGCTGTATGCTCCGTGCGGTCTTCCAGAGCGCGCGATGTACGATTTTTTGCGAGGGACGTAACGGGTGGCGGCCACGGCGACGGAACAGGGGAGGCTCGGGACGACCGTCGCCGGGAGATACCGTCTGCTGCGCGTGCTTGGGCGCGGCGGGATGGGCATCGTCTACGAGGCCGAGCACACGCCGTCGAAGCGCCGCGTCGCGATCAAGATCATGCACCCGGAGAATCAGCTCAATCAGGAGAACGTGAAGCGTTTCCTGAATGAGGGGGCCAACGCCGGGCGGGTGAAGCACCCCAACATCGTCGAGTTCATCGAGATGGGGCAAGACCCCGCCGACGGCTCGCTCTTCATCGTGCTCGAGCTCCTCCGCGGCACCGACCTCTCCACGTACCTCGTGAAGTACGGCCGCATGGAGCCGCGCGACGCCATCATCGTCACCGCGCAGGTGCTTCAGGCCCTCGCCGTCGCGCACGCCGAAGAGATCGTGCATCGTGACATCAAGCCCGAGAACATCTTTCTCACCAAGGGCACCGCGGGCGACGCCCACGTGAAGATCGTCGACTTTGGCATCTCGAAGGCCATCAACCCCGAGAAGGCCTTCATGGGGTCGATCACGCAGATCAACACCACCGTCGGCACGCCTCACTACATGTCCCCCGAGCAGGCCAAGGGCGAGCCCATCGACCCACGCGCCGACCTCTGGGCCCTCGGCGTGGTGCTCTACGAGTGCCTCTCGGGCCACCTTCCCTTCGACGGCGACAACTTCAACACGCAGATCGTCGCGGTGGTGACCGAGGCTCACCTCCCGGCCACCACCTACGGCGTCGACCGCGGCCTCTCCGACCTCATCGACTGCTGCCTGCAGAAAGATCGCAACCGTCGCTTCGCCGACGCCGGCGAGATGCTCGCCAGCCTGCGCACCTACGTGGTGAGCCACCCCGCCGTAGGCCTCGCCGAGAACGCCCTCTTCGAAGAGCGCACGCGCGAGTGGCCCTCGGCGCAGGCCGCGAGCGCGCCGAGCGCCGTGCGTTCCGTCGACTCGATCACCATGCGCGAGGCCGAGTCGCTCGAGCCCGCCGCGGTGTTCCCCGGCATGGTGCGCTTCGAAGACGATGCGAACGCCTCCGACGCGGCGCCCACCTCGGTGCGCCCCCTCGACCGCTCGCTCGTGCGCCCCGCCGCGGGCAGCTACACCTCGACGCGGGGAGCCTCGGGCACGCTCCCCGACGAGCCCCTCATCGCGGCCCCCACCGCGCCTCACCCTGCGCTGCTCGTGGGCCTCGCGCTCGTCACCGCGCTCATCACGGGCACGACCACCTACTTCGTCTATCAATTCACGCGCCCTCCCGCCCACGCCTCCAACGTCGTGGGGGTGCAGTTTCTCGGCCTCGCGCCCGGCGCGCGGGTCTTCATCGACGGCGTGCGTGTGGAGCATCCCGCGTCGGTGCAGGTGCCGCGACGCGCCGCCGACGTGCACGTGCGCATCGTGGCCGATGGCTTTCGCCCGCTCGAGTTCCGGCTGCGCCCCGAGCGCGATCAGGCCGTCTCGCTGCCTGCCCTCGTGCCGCTCCCGCCGGTGCCGCCGCCGCCGCCCCTCGCGGTGCCGCCGCGCGCCGTCGCCGTCGATGCCTCCGTCGCCGTCGATGCGCCTCGCGTCGTGCGCGCGCCCGTCGCGCCCGCGATGGCCGCCCGCGCTCCCGTCGCGCGACCGGCTCCGCAAGCGCCGCCGCCCGCGGGAGGCTTCGTCACCGTGGGCGGCCAGGGCTGCATCGTCTTCGTCGACGGAGCGCGCGTCGGCCCCGCGCCGCTGATGCATCACCCGGTGAGCGCGGGCACCCACGAGATCGGGTGTCTGCGTGGGCAAGAGACCGCGCGCAGGCCCGCGACGGTGCCCGCGGGGCAGACCATCCTCGTTCGTTTCTGATCGCGTCGGCCGCGCGGTGCGATACCGTCCGCGGCCTCGCTGCACACCATCACCGCACCCGGAGCCATGAGCATGAGCCGAGCCCACGCACACCACGACGTCACCGCCGACAACGTCGCGTTCACCGTCGAAGCGCTCTCCGCGCTGCCCGGCGACGCCGAGCTCGCGAAGCTCGCGGGGCGCGCCGCGGCGCTCCTCAACGACTGGGAGAACATCGAGTCCGAGGGGCAGCGCCTCGAGCGCGCCGTGATCCGCGCGTCGGCGCACGTTCGCGTGGCCGACGTCACCCTCGACGCGGCGCTCTCGGCCTTCGCGCACGACCTCGTCGAGGCCGTGAAGGGCGACACCGCGAACCCCCTCTACGGGCGCTTCTTCGCCGAGCCCCACGAAGACGTGATCGCGATGGGCCTCGACTCCGAGGTCCCCGAGGTCACCCTCATCGTGCACGCGCTCGACCGCGGCGGCGACGACATCCCCACCGCGCTCGCGGCGCACCTCGAGACGCTCCGCGCGGGCCTCAAGCTGGGCAACGGCGCGCTCGCGTCGCGCTCCGACGCGCTCGCCGACCTCGGTCGCCACATGGCCCGCGTCGAGGCCTGGCACGAGTCGGCCGAGGGCTCGCTCCATAGCCTCCACGGCAAGCTCGAGCGCATCGCCGACGCGCGCGACCTGCCCGAGTCGTGGGCCGACGCGTTCTTCAACGCCTGAGCGCACCGCGCACGCGCGCACCCACCGATCGTGCTCCGCACCGCCACCCTCCGCGCCGCCCGCATGCTCTCGTCCGACGTGAGAGAGCTCACGCTCGACCCCGGCGAGGGCTTCGCGTTCACCCCCGGTCAGTGGGTCTCCCTCAAGATACCCCGCGCCGAGGCTGATGTACTCCCACGCTCGTACTCCATCGCCTCGGCGCCGCGCGCCGACGGCTGCTTCGACCTCGCCGTCACGCGCGTCGAGGGGGGGCCCGGCAGCACGTGGCTCCACGCCGCCCAGCCGGGCGCGACGCTCGCCATGAGCGAGGCGACGGGCTTCTTCACGCTACCCTCGACGCTGCCGCGCCCGGTGCTCCTCGTGGCGACGGGCACGGGGGTCGCGCCGATGCGCGCGATGCTCCAGGCGGCGCTTCGCGACGGCGCTGCGGCGGTGCCCTTCGCGCTGCTGTTCGGCGTACGCACCGAGGCCGACGTGCTGTACGCCGACGAGTTTCGCGCACTCGCCGCGCGCGGTTCGGGCTTTCGCTTCGAGCCCACCCTCTCGCGCGCCGACGACCTCCACGGCGGCCGGGCGGGCTACGTGCAGAGCCACGTGCCAGGCCTCGTGGGCGACCTCGGCGGCGACTGCGACGTGTACGTGTGCGGCCTCAGCCCGATGATCAAAGAGGTGCGCCGCGTGCTCAAGGAAGACCTCGGCTTCACGCGCGATCGCATTCACACCGAGCGCTACGACTGAGCTGCGATGAAGCGCGCCATCGCCTCCCAATAGAGCTGGTGCATCGACAGGTCGTTGTGCCCGCGGCCCGGAACGAGCACCAGCTCCTTCTCGGTCGCGGCGAGCGCGTCGAAGGTCGCGCGCGCCTCGCTCGCGGGGATGAGCGTGTCGTCGGCGCCGTGCAGCACGAGCGTCGGTGTCGTGCAGCGCGCGAACTTGTGCAGCGGGCTGAACACCGCGAGGTCGCCCGCGTCGAGGGGTGCGTCGAGCGTGATGCCGCGGCGGCGGATCACGCCGTACACATCCGCGATGCCGCTTTCGAAGAGGTAGCCCTTCACCGTGGGGCGCGCGGTCTGACAGAGCTCGGCCGCGCAGGCGCTCCCGAGCGAGCGCCCCATCACGAGGAGCGGGCGGCCCTGCACCGCATCGAGCACGGTCGCGAGCACTGCGTGCGCGTCGGCAAGGCACGCGCGCAGCGTGGGGCGCCCGCTGCTCGCGCCGTAGCCGCGGTAGTCGACCACGGCGAGGTCGGCGCCCGCGGCGGCGTAGTCGGCCGCGGCGTCGTCGTAGTCGCTCACCACCTCGCCGTTGCCGTGAAAGAGCAGCACCGTGGCCCTCGTGCCCTCGCGATGGTGAACCCGAAGGTGGAGCCGCGCGCCGTCGCTCACGTCGACGGTGAGGTCGCGCGCGCCCGGCGGCGTGCGCGTGACGCGGCGCTGCGGGTAGAACATCGTCGAGGAGAACTCGGGGCTGTCGAAGATCGACTCCATGCGACGGAGCGTACCGCGCGCCGTCGCGATCAGTACGACTCTTCGAGCCACGCGAGCGCGTCGCGCCAGCCCGCCACGCGGCGCGAGGGGACGTACGTGTGCCCCACCGCGCCGAGGTCGACGAAGCGCACCGGGAAGCCATCGCGCGCGAGGTTCTGCGCGGTCTCTTCGAGCGCGCGGCGGGTCATGTCGTAGCGGCCCGCGGCGAGCACCACGCGGCGTACGCCCATCGCCTCGAGGCGCGCGCGGCCGACGTGGATGAACGCGCCCACGAAGGCCACACCGCGCCACCGCCCCGGCGCGCTGCGCGCCACACGCTCGGCGATGTACGCGCCCTGCGAGAAGCCGATGAGCACGCCCGGCGCCGCGCGGTCGACCTCACCGGGCGCGAGGCGGTCGACCGCATCCACCGCGCGGCGGATCGAGGCCGACGACGCGGGGCCGCTGGGGTTCCAGCTCGCGCCGCCGCCCTCACAGCGCTGCGGCGCGCTGGGGCACAGGAGCCACGAGCGCTCGTCGACGCCCTCGCGAAAGCGCGGGCACGCGCTGG
>CANMAT010000346.1 GCA_947494865.1 Deltaproteobacteria bacterium | reverse complement strand
GGGCGCGCAGAACGCGGCCGCCGCACCGCCTCCGGGGGCGGTGCCGCCCCTTCCGCCGGTGCCTGGTCGTGGGCCCAACCCCATGGGGCAGACCATGGCTGCGGGTGCCAACGGCGCGCCTCGTCGCAACGTGCCCACCATGATGCCCGGGCAGGGCCCGCCGGGCATTCCGCAGGGGCCCGCCGCGCCCACCGCGGCCGCGCCGTCGGGCGGCACGATGCACGTCTCGGTGGAGCTGCGGCGACGCATCCACCGCATGCTGCTCGACCACATGGACCTCGCGGTGCTCGACCGCTCCAAGATGGCCGACAACATGATGCGCCCGAAGGTGCGCGAGGCCCTCAAGCGCATCATGGCGCAGGTCGCGCAGGATCTTCCGCCGGGCACTGATCAAGAGCAGTTGATGCAAGAGATGGCCGACGAGGCGCTGGGCCTCGGGCCGCTCGAGCGCTTTCTGGCCGACGGCACCATCTCAGAAATCATGGTGGTTGACCCGCACACGATCTTTGTCGAGAAGCGCGGCAAGCTCGTGCGGGCCGAGGCGCGCTTCACCGACGACGAGGCCGTGCGAAGCTGCATCGAGCGCATCGTGACGCCCCTCGGTCGGCGCATCGACGAGAGCACGCCCCTCGTCGACGCCCGCTTGAAAGACGGCTCGCGCGTCAACGCGGTGATCAAGCCCCTGGCCATCAAGGGTGCTTGCATCACCATTCGTAAGTTTTCGAAGACCCCGCTCGGGCTCAACGACCTCGTGGGCTTCGGCTCGCTCACCGACCAGATGGCGCGCTTTCTCACGCGCTCGGTGATCGCCAAGAAGAACATTGTGATCTCGGGCGGCACGGGCTCGGGCAAGACCACGCTGCTCAACGTGCTGTCGGGGGCCATCCCGAAGGACGAGCGCATCATCACCATCGAAGACGCGGCGGAGCTGCAGCTCAACCAGCCGCACGTGGTGTCGCTCGAGTCGCGCCCGGCCAACATGGAGGGCAAAGGGGAGTACACGATTCGCGACCTCGTGAAGAACGCGCTTCGTATGCGCCCCGACCGCATCGTGGTGGGCGAGTGCCGCGGCGGCGAGTGCCTCGACATGCTCCAGGCGATGAACACGGGCCACGACGGCTCGCTCACCACCACGCACGCCAACTCGCCGCGCGAGGCCATCAACCGCCTCGAGGTGCTCGCGCTCATGTCGGGCATCGACCTTCCCGCCAGGGCGATTCGCGAGCAGATCGCCAACAGCGTGCACCTCGTGGTGCAGCAGTCGCGCTTCTCCGATGGGTCGCGCCGGGTCACGTGGATCACCGAGGTGATCGGCCTCGACGACAACTTCGAGATCCAGCTCAGGCCCATCTACGAGTTTCTTCGCAGCGGCACGGGGCCCGATGGCAAGGTGCTCGGCGAGTACCGCGCGACGGGGTACCTCCCATCGTTCCTCGATGTGTTCATCTCGCTCGGCCTCGTGCAAGGGAGGGACTATTTGTGAACCCCTCGGCGCAGACCACGCTCATGGGCTGGATGTCGGTGCTTCTCCTCGCGGCGGGCGTCGCGGTGGCGATCTACATCACCCTCACCGACCCCGAGA
Organism: Deltaproteobacteria bacterium; assembly: GCA_947494865.1. Lineage (GTDB taxonomy): Bacteria > Myxococcota_A > Polyangia > Polyangiales > CAISKJ01. Next base: position 3,794 of record CANMAT010000346.1, on the reverse strand, counting down.
GTTTTCTCGCGAAGCTCTACGCCGATTACGTGAAGCACCTCGACGGCGAGCTGCGCGGGATGTTCATTCAAGAGCCCACGGGGCGCACCATCGCCAACTGGCAGATCGGCGCCTCGGTGGCCATCGTGACGGCCCACGTGATGTTCGAGCAGCCCGTCGCGTATCCGCTTATCCCCTTCGTGGCCATTCTGCCCAAGATCTGGCTCATTGACGCGAAGACCAAGCGACAAGACAAGATCGAGCAGCAGCTCGACTCTTTTCTCACCGCGCTCGCCAACGCGCTCAAGGCCTCGCCCTCGCTCGGCGACGCGATGGGCAACACGGCCACCCTGCTGCGCTCTCCGTTGAAAGAAGAGCTCGAGCTCACCATGAAGGAGACGCAGCTCGGCATGCCGCTCGATCAGGCCATTCTCAACATGGGCGGCCGCGTGGGCTCGCGGGCCTTCGCTGGCGCGCTCACCACGGTGCTCATCGGCCGGCAGACGGGCGGCGACCTGCCGCGCATCCTCGAGACGTCGGCCTCTACGCTTCGCGAGATGGCGCGCCTCGAGGGCGTCGTGCGCACCAAGACCGCCGAGGGCAAGGCGCAGGCCTGGGTGCTCGGCGTGATGCCCCCCATTCTCATCGGCATTCTCAACTGGATCGACCCCCAGTGGCTGACGCCTCTCAACACCACCTTCATCGGGGGTATTGTCTGGCTCGTGGCCGTGCTCTTCTGGATCGCCGCGGTGTTCCTCGCGCGCAAGATCCTCTCGGTCGACATCTGAGGGCGCAGGCGTAGGAGACCCCCAATGGGCATGACACCCGTCACCGCGCTGTTCTTCTACCTCTCCCTGGTGCTCTGCGTGCTGGGCTTCGGGGTCTTCGTTTATCAGCTCGCCCTCACGCCCGCCGACATTCAGCCCGACGTTGGCATCAAGGGCCTCAAGCGACAGGCCGTGCTCGATGAGGGCGGTCCGTTCAACACGGTAGAGCCCCTCATGCGCTGGCTCGCCACGCGCATCGCGGCGCTCCCCATCGCCGACATGCGCGAGAAGGTCAACGCGCAGATTCGCCACGCGGGCGAGTACCTCGGGCTCACCGCCGACGAGTACCTCGCGCTCTGCGTGCTGGGCTCGCTGGGCTTCTCGCTCTTCGGATTCCTCGTCGATTACCTGGCCCCCATCGGCGGCATCTTCGTGCTCATGTTTGCGGCCTTCGGGGCCATTCTTCCGCACATGCAGCTCTCGGGTGAGATCGAGCGGCGCTTCACGCAGGTGAACCGCGGTCTGCCCTTCGCCATCGACCTCGTGGCCCTCACCATGAGCGCGGGCCTGGACTTTCCCGGCGCGCTCCGTCAGGTGACCGAGAAGACCTCGGACAAGAACGACGCCCTCTACGAAGAGATGCAGCGCATTCTGCAGGAGCTCGAGCTGGGGCGCACGCGCAAGCAGGCGCTCCTCGCCTTCGCCGACCGGTGCCCCACCGAGGCCGTGCGAGATTTCGTCTCGTCGGTGGTGCAGGCCGAGGAGAAGGGCAACCCGCTCGCCGACGTGCTCCAGATTCAAGCCACCATGCTTCGCATGCGACGCAGCGTGGCCGCTGAAGAGAGCGCCGCCCGCGCGGGCGTGCTCATGATGGGCCCGCTGATGCTCATCTTCGCGACCATCATGCTCATCATTCTGGGGCCCTTCGCCGTGAACATCATGTCAGGCCACGGGATCTGACCGGGAGCGCACCTCAATGCCCACGCCGCAGCTCGATGTCTACCTCCCCGACGGAACGGTGCAGAACTTTCCCCTCACCGACGAGCGCGTGGTGGTGGGCACCTCGACCAAGTGCCAGGTGATGATCGATCGGCCCGAGCTCGCCCCCGAGCACCTGCTGATCTCGCCTCGGCCCGACGGGTGCTGGGTGGCGGTCGCGCGCGGCGTCGCCACGCCCACCATTGTCGACAACATGCCCTTCGAACGCGGCATGGTCACCTGGGCCAAGACCATTCAGGTCGGCCAGGTGCGCATGGTGCTCTCCGATGGCACCCGCGCGAAGAGCAACGCCAACAAAGACAAAGACAAGAAGGAAGAGAAGGTCTCTCCGGTTATTCTCGGGGCCGCGGTGATCGTGCTGGGCCTCGCAGGTTGGATGCTGCTCTCCGAGCCTGGCAACCTCGCGCCGCCGAGCCGCGTGTCGACCCCGCCGCCGGCCCTCTTCGATGACCTCAATCGCCCGTGCCCGCAGGCCGACCCGTCGCTCATCGTGTCGACGGCCGAAGAGAGCACGCGCATCGCACTCTCGAAGGCCGAGCGCATGCCGTTTCGCACGCAAGACGGCGTCGAGGCGGTGACGTACTACGCCCAGGCCGGGTCGTGCTACCGCGCCGCGAGCAACGCTGAGGCCTCCACCGAGGCGATGCGCCGGGCCAACCTGCTGCGCGCGCGCCTCGAAGAGGACTACACGGCGCACCGGTTTCGCCTCGAGCGGGCGCTCGAGCAGACGCGCTACGAAGACGCCCTCTACGAGGTGAAGATGCTCACGGCGCTCGTGTCGCACCGCCGCGGGCCGTACCTCACCGCCCTCAACACGCTCGAGCGACAGCTCACCATTCGCATCGATCAGGCCGCTGCCGCGAACCGGTAGCGCTGGTGAACAGGCACACCCTCATGTCGTCGTTTCGCTCGCGTCTTCGCTCTCTCGCCACCCTGGCGCTCGCGGTCGGCGCGCTCTCGTCGAGCGGCTGCGCCCCGGAGGTCTCGCTCTGTCAGGTCGACGGCGCCCTGCTCGGCACCGACCTCTACGTCAACCTCGTGGCGTACGTTCGCGTCTACGGCGAAGAGCCCTACGAGGGACGCGCCACCGTGGCGATTCTCGACAGCGGCGGGCGCACCGTCGCCGGGGGCACCACCCGCACCTACGACCTCATCGAGTCGGGCGGGAGCTTCGTGTGCGTGTACACCGTCGAGCGCAGCGGCGAGGCCTCGCAGCGGAGGCTCGGCATCGGGCCCTTTCCCATGGCCTCGGTGGGCAACGTGCGCGGCCTCTCGGTGCGCCTCACCATGAACGACCGCAGCGGTAACACGCAGACGGTCACCCTCCCGCTCTCGCGCGTGCGCGAGGTCGACGAGATGCCGAACTTCAACTGCGGATCGACCCGCTGCGGGCGATGAGCCCGCACTCCTTCGCAACCCGTCGACGCGATCTACACGACTCCATCGGGCGCGGTGTATAACCGCCGCCCTCGGATGGACCTCACCGCTCGCACCCTCGCGCTGGCACTCGTCGCGCTCGCTCCGTGCGGCGTCGGTTGCGCCGCGCGCGCCGCGCAGCAGGGGCCCACGACGGACCCCATGGCGAGCGTCACGGCGCAGCAGCTCTACGACACGGGCCTCGCGGCCGCGCGGGCGGGCGACCTCGTGCGGGCCGAGCAGTACCTCGTGGCGTCGATGCAGCGGGGCATGCCCGAGCCCCGCGTGCTGCGTCAGCTCGTGAGCGTGTGCGTGCAGGCCTCGCGCTTTCGCGCTGCGGTGGCGTACGCGCGGCCCTACCTCGAGCGGCACCCGCACGACTGGGCGCTGCGGTACCTCCTGGGCACCATTCTCGAAGGGCTCGACGAGCACCAGTCGGCGCGGCGCGAGATCGAGGCCGTGATCGCCGACAACGCGCGCCACGCCGAGGCCCACTTTCTACTCGCGACGCTGCTGCGAGAGCGCTTCAACGACCCGGTGAGCGCAGACGTGCACTTCCGGCAATACATCGAGATCGCGCCCGATGGCTCGCACGCCGAGGAGGCGCGGGCAGGGATGCTGAGGCAGGTCGGG
>CANMAT010000345.1 GCA_947494865.1 Deltaproteobacteria bacterium | reverse complement strand
CGTCGAGCGCCGCGCTCGACCACAACCGCATGAGCGCCGACGGCAGCGCGTACGCCGCCGACGCGCTCGCCCACGTTCCCCTCGGGATCCTCTTCGCGCTCGCGGCCGCCTTCACGTGGCACCACCGCCGACGCGCGGTGATGGAGCAGGCCTCGAACACCGTAGGCCCCCTCGCCGACGGCCCCGCGGTGGTCTTCGGCACCGTCGAGCGCGACCCGAGCTGGAGCGGCCCCGTCGTGCGCCTCGACCTGCACCAGAAGGGCACCGAGTGGTGCCACAAGGGGACCTGGCACCACCAGTGGCGCGAGACGCACCGCACCCTCAACCGTCGGCCCTTCGTGGTCGTGCGCGACGACGGCGTCCGCGTGCAGGTCGAGCCCGACGAGCGCGTCGTTCTCCACGACGAGACCGACGCCGTGCGCCACGCCGTCGACGCGCGCACGCGCGTGGCTGCGATCGAGCCGGGCCAGCGGGTGCACGTCTCCGGCGCGCTCGCGGGCGCGGCGCTCGCGCAGTCGTCCGCCGGGGGGGCCTACCGCGGGGGCTACGGCGTCCCCACGCTGCGGGCGCCCGCACTGGGCCGCATGGTGATTTCGAACGAGCGCCCCGGCGAGAGTTCCCTCGCCCGCATGCGCTTTCATCGCAACTGGGCCGTCGCGGTGGCGTGCGTGTTCGCGTTCGCGGTCACAGTCGTGATGCCCGCGTACGAGCTCCTGTGGCTCACGGGCGACGCGGCGTGGGCGACGCCCACCGCGGTGCGCGACTGGCGCGAGTGGCACAAGCCCAAGAACAGCGCGGGCTACTGGGTGAACCGCTACTCGGTGCGCGGCGTGTACGACCACCGCGGCGCGCAGCGCACCGTCGAAGACGAGTGCGGCGTGGCCTACCACCGCTGCGTCACGCGCGGCGAGTGCGCGCGCGTGCCCTTCACCGTGTCGTGGCTCGTCCCCGCGTGGCACCAGCTGGGCGACGGCCCGCAGCTCACCGTGGGGCGCGCCGTGGTGCTCGGCCTCATGAGCCTCATTCTGCTCATCGCGTACCCGGTGTCGGTGCGAAACACCCGGCCCTGGTACATGAAGAAGCGCGTGGTCGACGGGGGCAGCGGCCGCCTCGCGAACGCGCGCTGAGCGCCAACACACTCGGCACGCCAGGCCGATCGCGGCCGCGAGGCAACGGGTGTATTCAATGGGCGCTTGCGCGCGCGCCCCCGTTCGCGGCACACCTTTCGTTCACGGAGCTTGATGAGCCCACCGACCGACGACGCGCGCGCGCTCCGACGACTGGCCTCACGGCTCCTGCGCCCCGACGCGGCGCGCACCGCCGAGGTGTCGGCGTGGTCGACCGAGTTTCTCGCGAGCGTGGCGCCGCACACGCCCTCGGCGCGCCTGTGGAGCGCGCTTGCGGCCGCGGGCTACATCCCTCGCGACTGGGCCGGCGACCGCGCGCGGCGCTTCGACGCGGCCCGCGACGTCGACCTCGCGTGGCCCCCCGACGTGGCCACCGCGGTGGCCCTCGCGAGCGACCCCCACGGCGTCGCCACGGTGGAGGCCCTCCTCCGCGGCCACTGGCGCGCGCTCGCGCCCGATGCTTCGGTGTCGCCCACGGTGCGCTGGCGCGTGATGCCCCGCGAGCGCGTGCAGCCCGGCCGCGAGCGCCCCGGGCGCGCGCTCATCGTCGAGGCCCTGTGCCCGCGCGACCCCAACAACGACGGCCTCGCGCGCCTCTTCGGCGTCGCGCGCGACATCGTCGAGGGCGTCTTCGGCGAGCGCCGCGCCACCCTCGAGCCGGCCGAGCGCCTCTCGCTCCCGGGCGTCGATCCGACGGCCACCTTCGACGGCGCGGCCTTCGAAGAGGCCCTCGGCGCCGACGTCACCCCCGCCGCCGCCGACGCGCTCGCGCACGACCTCGGATGCGCGCGCCGCTGGGCCCTCCTGCGCCCCGACGCGCCCAACCCCTTCGCCGCCCTGCGCCGCGTGTGGGAGCTCGGTTACGCCGTCGACGAGGTGACGCCCGAGGGCTTCGTCGTGCTTGCGCCCGAGGCCTCGACGCGCGCGCCGGCGCCGTGGTCGCGCTCGGTGCGCGTCACCGCGAGCGAGGGCGCGCTGCCGCCGCATACGCTCTCGCCCGGGCTGCCCGTACGCCTCGAGCGCGACGCCGCGCACCCCCGCGACCCGCGCGCCGTCCGCGTGGTCACCGACGACCGAAGGCTCGTGGGCTACGTGCCCCGCGCCCTCGCCGCGACGCTCTCGCAGCACCTCGACAACGGCCTCGCGCACCGCGCCGAGCTCGCGCGCGTCGAGGCCTCCGCGGCGCCCCACGAGCACGCGGTGTACGTCGCCATCACCGAGGGCTGAGAGGGTCAGCCCGCGCGCTCGAACACCATCGGCAGCGTGACGCGCGAGGGCGCGCGCTGCTTGGGGAACTTCATCGCGCGAACGAGCTTGAGCACCTGCGCCACGAAGCGCTTCCGGTTGCGCTCCTCGCTGCGCGGCACGCGCGTGGTGTCCGAGAGCACCGACACGTCGCGCACGGCGCCCGTGACGTCGACCTCGAACCCCAGGCTCAGGAGCCCCGCCACGGGGAGATCACCGTTGAGCCACGGGCCCAGCGCCTCGGTGAGATCATCGACGCGGCGCTTGAGCTGCGCGCCCGGGAGGGGCCCCTCGCACAGGGGCCGCGGCTGCACGAACCAGCCGTGAATCACGAGGCGCCCGAAGCGCGGGTCGCGCGTGCCCGACACCTCGCGCACCCCGTGAGGAATGCGCGGATCGAAGATCGTGAGGCGGTTGAAGCGCGGCTCGATGGAGCGGATCACCTCGCCCTCTTCAACAGAGCGCTCGGAGGCGAAATCGCTCCAGAAATCGAGCACCTCGTCGCGCAGCATGACCGTCTCACCGCCGCGGAACACGCGCTGCTTCCAGTTTGTGAGCGACAGCACGAAGGCCCACGGGCCGTGCGGCAGGTCGCCGTGCATCTGCTGGCTGCAGCCGTCGATGTAGCAGCTCATCCAGGGCGGCGAGATGTCGTGGCACCCGAGCGTGCGGCGCCCCCACGCGACGAGGCGCTTGTGAAACGACTCGTAGAGGGGCTTCGGGAAGTACTCCCACGCGGGCGTGCGCAAGGCCGTGTACTGCCCGGGCACGTGCCACCAGTCCCACACGAAGCGGCCGCCGTCGGCCGCGCGCGGGTTGGCGAAGCGCTCGTCGTAGAATTTACGGAGCCCCTCGGCCTCGGGGGCAAAATCATCGAAGGTGGCGAAGTTGCGGTTCACGGCCCGCGACACTATCGCGGTCTCAGGTCGCCTTGCGACGGTCTTTGCGGCGCACGCGCAGCACGGCGATCTTCGTGGGGTGATTGAAGGGCGCCGGGTCGGCCGGGTACGCGCCCGCGGCGTCGCCCACGAGGCCCCGCGCGTCGTCGGGCACGGGCAGCGTGGCCTCGAGGGTCATGTACTCGCCCGCGGCGGCCTCGAGGGCGCGCACCCACTCGGCGCCCGACACCCACAGCGCGTTGTTGACGGCCACGAGCCAGCCGTCGTGGGCCACGAGGGGGCGCACCTTGTCGATGATGCGCTCGGGGCTCTGCTCGAGGTCGACGGTGCCCGCCTTCGAGGAGGCGTAGAAGGGCGGGTCGACGAGCACGCAGTCGAAGAGCCCCGCCTCGCGCCGGAGCCGCGCCGTCTCCGCGAAGAAGTCTCTCGCGATGAAGTACTTGCGCGCCACGCTGTACCCGTTGAGCTGACACGACCGCTGCGCCACCTCGAGGAAGTTGGCGTTGCGGTCGAGCTGCAGCACCTCGCGCGCGGGCGCCGCGCGGGCCGCCACGCCGAGGCTGCCGGTGTACGCGAAGGTGTTGAGCACTCGCTTGCCCGCGAGGTTCTCCTTCGCCCAGACGCGCAGCGGGCGCGTGTCGAGGTAGAGGCCCGCGTCGCGGTTCATCGTGAGCGAGAGCGCGTACCACACGCCGTTCTCGCGCACCTTGCGGTCGACGTCGCCGGCGGCGCCGAACACGAGGAGCCCGTTGCGCGCGTCGGGCTCGAGGGCGCGCCGCGACTTCCACACCGCGGCGCGCAGCCACGGGAGGCGCGCGCGCACCGCGTCGACCACGGCCTCGACGCGCGCCCGGTTGCCCTCGGCGAGCTCCGCCCGGTCGTGCACCACGAGGGTGCGCGCGTACACGTCGAGCGTGAGCGTCGGGTCGCCCTCGGTGAAGCCGTGAAAGAGGCGAAAGGCGCCCTCGTGGGCGCCGTCGATCCACGGGGCGCGGGCGTCGATGGCGGCGGAGAGCGTAGGCGGTGCGAGGGTCATCGAGAGCCCGTCTACCACGGCCCGCGGCCCCCGCCCGGGGTCATCGACGGCGCGCCTACGCGACGCCCCGCGCGTCGGCGTCTTCGTCGCCGCTGATGGCGCGGAGGTAGCACGCGCGGCAGCGGGCCTCGTAGGCGTCGGCGGCCCCCACCTGCACGCGCTCCTTGCCGCCCGCCACGCGGTACGAGCGGCTCGCGAGGGCGCCGCACGACGAGCACACCGCGAGGCATTTGGTGATCTGCTCGGCCACCGCCAACAGCTGCGGAATGGGCTCGAAGGGCTGGCCGCGGTAGTCCTGGTCGAGGCCCGCGACGACCACCCGCACGCCGCGGTCGGCGAGGCCCTGCACCACGGGGACGAGCGCGGGCCCGAAGAACTGCGCCTCGTCGATGCCCACCACCTGCGTCTCGGCGTCGATCGCAGCGGCCAGCGCGGGAACGTCGGCGACGGCCTGCGCCTCGAGCGACTGCGCGCTGTGGCTCGTGATGCGCGTCTCATGGTAGCGCCGATCGATCGCGGGCTTGAACACCTGCACCCGCTGGCGGCCAATCACGGCGCGGCGCAGCCGACGGATCAGCTCCTCGGTCTTGCCCGAGAACATCGGACCGCAAATGACCTCGACCCAGCCAGCGCTGTGACGTGCAGACTCCATAGGCCGCAACTGTGGCCCACGCGCGCCCTCAACCCGAAACGGGTTACAAAGCGGTCGACAGAACAACTGACAGAATATGTCACACAGAACGTTGCGCGGGGCTTCTCGCGTGCGCAACACTCAACCTCCGCGTGGGCGGAGCTCTCGATTCGCGCGCATAGGTTGACGGAGAACGGCTGACTCAATGGTTCCCGTGGTGGATGTCGTCGCGACCGCAGCGCACGTGGGCGAGCGCCTCACGCGCGCGCTCCTCGGCGACGCCGACGAGGCCCCCGCGGGCAGCGCGCTGGCGCCCGGCACGGCCGCGTGGCCCGCGCTCGTGGCGTCGGTACTCGCGGCGGTGGCGCCCGAGGTGTGCGTCGCGCCGCCCGACGTCGAGCGCCTCGCCCTCGCGGGGTCCGTGCGCGCGGTGCTCCCCGCG
>CANMAT010000344.1 GCA_947494865.1 Deltaproteobacteria bacterium | reverse complement strand
GGCAGCGCGACGGCCCCCATCGTGGCCGCGAGGGTGAGGGCGCGGAAGCGCGCGGTGAGCACGGCGCCCTCGTCGCGGGCCATGAGCAGCGCGCACGCGCCGACGCCGATGGCCGAGGCGTCGACCACGATGCAGAGCTTGCAGAAATGGTGAATCGCAAAGGCCTGAAGGCCGACGAAGCTCAGGCCCGCCATGAGCCCGACGCCGCCCAGGAGGGCGAGGAAGCGCCGTGCGCCCTCCGTCGCAGCCATGGCAGCCGTGAGCACCACGGCGTAGAACGCGACGCCGAAAACGGGCAGCGGGACGCCGCCGATGCGGGCGTAGCGCGAGTTGCGCACGACGTCGCAGCCGCTCGCGTGGCCGCCGCAGAAGACCGGCGTGTGCACGTAGTCGATGAGGAGCATCGCCGAGAACGCGAGGCCCGCGAGGGCGAACACGCGGAGCGCGATGTCGCGACGGTCGACGGGCGCGCGCGCGGTCGACGGGGGAGGCGGTGTTCGATTTGCGGTGTCAGCCATAGGGGATGATGCGCAGCTCCGACGGGGGGAACCACCGACGGCCGCGGCTGCTTCCGCGTCGTCGTCACGGCGTGCAATGTAGAAGACTCTCGCGCGCTTTTACAGGGCCGACGCGAGGCCCCTCACGGCGGCGGCGTCGACGAGGTGGGACCGAGGGCCTCTTCGGCGTCGTGCGCCTCTTTCACGCGACGCTCGAGCACGTCGGTGCCGAGGTAACGGAAGACGTAGCTCCCACCCACGAACATGCACAGAAAGAGCGCGAGGAGGCGCCAGAGCACCAGGTACGGGAGCTCGTAGGGCGCGTGCACCCACGGCGACATGAGCGTGCTCGAACCCGTCTCTGCGATGCCCGACGCGCCCGGCGTGGGCGACAGGTACAGCGCGAAGTTGAGCAGCGCCTGCACGATGATCACCTGCACCAGCGGGGGGCCCACGGTGACGTACGCGCGCGGCTCCGTCGAGAGCCCGAGGCCCAGGAGAATGAAGTACGCCACCGCGAAGCGCGCGCAGAAGAAGCCGAAGGTGAGCGCGAGCGCGGCGGCGACGGCGCCCTTGCCGCGGCGCACGTACACCATGAAGCCCTCGTGCACGCGGTCGACGCTGGCGACGAGGCGCGCTGTGGTGGCTCCCCGCTGCGCCCACGGGGCCGACGGCACGTCGCGGAGGCGCTCGAGGCGCGAGGCGGCCATCACGGCGGCGCGCGCGATGGGGCCGAGCGCCGCGCCCGCGGCGGAGAAGAAGCGCTTGAGCAGCGGCGGGTGCAGCACGCACAGGAGCAGCGCGACGAAGGCGCTCCCGAACACGGCGGCGCTGAACCCGAGGAGGTACTCGAACTGCGCCGCGCCGGGCACCTCGAGCTGGCCGTTGACCCGCAGCAGGAGCATCGCCGAGGCGCTCACGAGAAAGAACGAGATGGTGCAAAAGGCCGTGAGGAGCTCGGCGGTGGCGATGGCCGTGAAGGGCATGCCGCCCTCGACGAGGACGGCGACCTGAGACACCGGCGCGCCGAGCTGGCCCGGCGTGATGCCGCCCACGAACATCAGCACGAACTCCGACGCGATGGCCGTGCGCGGCGTGAGGGTGGGGCACAGCACGCGGCCGAGCACATACATGCGCAGCCCGCCGCAGATGCCCTCCTGCAGCGCGAGGAGGACCGCGAAGACGAGCCAGCCGGGGCGCAGGGTCTGGAGGCCCGCGGCGAGGTCGCTCTGCTGCTGCGCGATGGCGCGGTAGATCACCCACGCGAAGGTGGCGAGGGTGATCGCCACGACGAGCTGGATGCCGCGAATGAGCGAGGCGCGATTCACAATCGTGGGGGCTTCGGGGGCGCTACGCGGCCTGCCTGGACGTCTCGGCGGGGCGCTCGATGCTGGCGATGCCGGCGCGGGCGGCCTGCACCGAGCAGACCGCGTAGCCCGCGCAGACGAGCGCCGCGAGGCCGACGCCCTGCTCGTGCGTGAGCGACACGCCCACCGTGCGGAGGCCGATGTAGCCCGCCATGCCGAGCATGCCGACCACGAGCGCGGGCTCGACGCGCGCGCGCTCGCCGGCGAGGCGGCGCGAGAGCATGCGCGCGCCCCAGAACACGTTGACGGCCACCGCGAACGACACGGCCACGAGCGTAGAGAGCAGGTGCATCGAGCCCGCGGCGAAGATGGTCGCGTGCAGCGAGAGAAAGGCCAGCGCGGGCAGCACGGGGCGCCCCGCGGCGTGCACGCGCATCACGCCGCGCGCCATGCCGAAGAGGATGGTGACGAGGGGCCACACGTGCAGAAAATGCCACGCGCTGAAGGGCCCGAGGTGCACCCGGTGGAGCAGGTCGACCCCGAAGACGGCGTCGACCACCATGATGATCGAGAGCACCATCACGGACTCGATCTGGTTCAGGAGGCCCATGCGAAAGATGCCGGTCTCGGCCTGCTCCCAGTACGTGAGCGACGCGGCGCCGGGGATGATGATGCTCAGCACGATGGCCCACGCGTGCGTGGAGTCGATGGCGAGCACCGTCATGAGGGCGATGTACGTGGTGTTGAGCACGTCGAGCCCGTGGTCGAGAAACTCGCCGAAGGCGCTCGACTGACGCGTACGGCGGGCGTGCGCGCCGTCGGCGTTGTCGGCCCAGTTGTACACCTGGAGCAGCAGCATCGACGCGATGAACACCCACCCGTGCCGCGGCCGCAGCGCCACCAGGAGCGCCACCGCGATGAGGTTCACCACGTGACCGAAGTGGGTGATCACGTTGGGATGGAGGCGCGCCGGAATGAACGGCAGCGTCGGCTCGATCAAGAACCGCTTGTAATACGGCAGCAGAATCGAGCGATCGTCTGCCTTGTAGACCAGTGCCTTCTCCATTGGCGGGAGGATGCCCGCGCCTTCACGGCAACGCAATGTTCGCGCGGGTGCGCATTTCGCTGCGCGCGGCGCGTATCCGCGCGTCCCGGTGCGAAGGCGGGTACGCACCGCGGAGAGTCTTCGCGCTACTCGGTGGCCGTGAGCGTGAAGCAGAACTGTCGCGCGCCAGCGTCGGCCGTGGTGATGGTGAGGGTGGCCGTCGCGGGCCGGTGGGCCACGTCGATGCGCCACGGCACGACGCCGCGGCGGTTGGGCGTGACGAGCTCACGCACGACGGGGGGGCTCCCCTCGGCGCGGTACTCGACGCGCACGTTCACGGGCGCGCCGTTGGGGTGATAGCCCGCGTCGTCGATGCCCATCACGCCGACGACCGCGCGCGCCGCGGGGATGCGCGCGAGCGAGATCACGAGGCGCCCGTCGGCCTGCGGGTGCGCGAACACGCAGCGCTGCTCGACGCCATCGAATCGGTGGGGCTCGGCCACGACGTGGTTCCACGGCGCGCCTTTGCACGCGAGGCGACCGCCGTCGAAGGGGCACTCGCCGCCGTCGACGCCGCCCTCGCGCGCGGCCGTCACGTGGGTGCCCACGGCCTCGAGGGCGTCGAACACGGGGCGCCCGAGGTGACCGCCCGCGACCTCCCACCGGCGCACGCGCGCGTCGCCGTGAAAGGGCTCGGCGGGCCCCAGGCGCGCGAAGAAGGGCAGGAGCGCCGCCGCGCCCGGCGCGAGCGCGTACACCCGCCGCACGCCCGCCAGATCGCTGAGCGGAGGCACGCCCCACAGGCTCGGCACCGGTCGCATGAGGGCCACCAGCTCGGGCGCCTCGTCGACCACGATGGCCACGTCTCGCGTCGATGCCTCGCGGCGAATCACCCGCGCCAGCGCGCGCCGCGTGTCGCCCTTCGCGCGCGCGGCCTCGAGCGCCGCGAAGGCCCCCGCGAGGGCCACGAGCGCGAGCGCGAGCCACCCGAGTTCGCGCGCGGTGCGGCTCACGGCGCCTCCAGCCAGCGCGCGCGCCAGTGCTCGAGCACCAGCAGGGTGTAGAGCGCCTTGCGGTGATCCGCGCGCCCGGAGAGGTGCTCGTCGATCCAGCGAGAGACGGGCGCGGGGTCGAACCACCCGCCGCGCGCGAGCCGCGCCGTCGAGAGGGTGTCGGTGAGCATCTCGCGCAGCGGCCCGCGCAGCCACGCGCCGACGGGGGCGCCGAAGCCCTTCTTGGGGCGCTCGGTGATCGCGCGCGGCACCATCGGGCGCAGCGCCTCGCGCATGATCTTCTTGGTGACGCCCCGACGAACGCGATGCTCGGGCGCGAGGGCGAGGCAGAACTCGACCACCTCGGTGTCGAGCAGCGGCGCGCGGGCCTCGAGCGACACGCGCATCGTGGCGCGGTCGACCTTCTGCAATACGCCGTCGCCGAGGTATACGCCGAGGTAGAACGCGGTGGCCGCGTCGAAGTCCGACGCGGTGCCCACGGCGGCGTCGCGGGCCGCGTCGAGGGCGTGCGAGGCGCCGTCGCGCAGCGCCGGGCCGAGCAGCGCGGGGAGCGCGTCGGGGTCGACCGCCGCGAGCCACCGCGCGTGCCGCTCGGCGCCGCGCGAGCCCATGCCCAAAGCCATTTGACGCAGCTTGAAGCCCAGCGAGAAGTTGCCGTCGGAGGCCGGCGCGAGCGAGGCGAGGGAGCCCATCACGCCCGCGAGTGCGCGCGACGGGGGCACGCGGCCGAGCACCTCGTCGGCCACGAAGGTGGGATACCCCGCGAGGATCTCGTCGCCGCCGTCGCCCCCGAGGGCCACCGTGACGTGGCGCCGCGCGAGGCGCGCGAGCAGCGTGGTGGGCAGAATGGAGCTGTCGGCGTGGGGCTCGTCGATCCAGTCGAGGGTGGGCGCCACGAGGTCGACGAGGGTCGACGGCGCGAGCACCTCCGTGTGGTGAGCGGTGCCGAGGGGGCGGGCCACGCTGGCGGCGTGCTCGCTCTCGTCGAAGGTGGGGTCTTCGAAGCCGATGGCGAAGGTCTTCACGCGCGGGTGCGTGGCCGCGGCGCACGCCGCGATGAGGCTCGAGTCGAGGCCCCCGGAGAGAAACACCCCCACGGGCACGTCGGCCACGAGCCTGCGCGACACCGCGCGCGAAACGCGGCGCGTGAGCTCGCCCACGAGCTCGTCGCGGTCGCCGCGGAGCTGCGTGCCGAAGCGCGGCGCGTACCACCGCTCGACGCGCAGCCCGTCGCGCTCGCTCCAGAGGGCGCGCTCGCCCGCCCCGAGCTTGCGCACGTTGGCGAGGATCGACCGCGGCGCGGGCACGGCCTCGTGCACGAGGTACTGCGCCACCGCGGCGGGGTCGATGGCCCGCTCGGCGCGCACGCGCGGGTGCTGCAAGAGCGCCCGGAGCTCGCTCGCGAACACGACCCCGCCGGGCGCGCGGTCGCCCCCTAAGGGGGCGTAATACAACGGCTTCTTGCCATAGCGGTCGCGCGCGAGAATGAGCGACCGATCGCGCACGCTCCAGTACGCG
>CANMAT010000343.1 GCA_947494865.1 Deltaproteobacteria bacterium | reverse complement strand
CGTGACTGACGCCGAGCGCGTTGCCATCGAGGCGGCCCTCAAGGCCAGACGGGGCTACGAGGCGCTCCCGATGCTGCTCTGGCCTGCGTACACGCTCGAGGCCACGGTGCTCATCGACGTCGCGAAGCTCGCCGCGACGCTCGTGGAGCTCGTACGGCGCGACGTGAACGCGCCGCTCGACGCCGCGGAGATCGAGCTTGTTACGCGCGAGGAGTTCGATGCGCTCGTGGAGCGCTATACGGTTCGACTGCGCGACGGGGATCTCCTCAAGCGCATCGAGGGGCAGCGCATCTCGCGCGCGCAGAACCTTGAGGTGCTGATCCCCAACAAGAAGCTGCTGCGCATGTTCGGCGAGTATCTCTCCGAGGCCAATCGAATGCTCGACGCGGGCAAGGTGCACCACCTCGCGCGAAAGGAAGACCTCGCCGACCTCGTTGCGGCTGTGTATCAGCGCCTGGGGCACACGCTGCAGCGCGATGGCCTCTTCGATCGCATCATTCAGTCGACGACGCCGCACTCGCGTCCGAGCGCGTGGAACGACCTCGTCGACACCGTGCGATAGCGGCGCTCAGCGAGACTCGTAGACCTTCATCGCGGGGAGCTCGAGCGCGGTGAGAAACCCGTCGCGGCCGCAGCCCGTGTCGAGGGCCGTGACGCAGGGCCCCGCCCACATGTCCGTCGGGTCGTCGACGGTGTAGGTCGAGAGCTCGTTGGGGAGGTCCATCGTGTGGGTGTGGCCCACGACCACGCGCTTGCCGCGGTAGTCGCGGAAGAACGACTCGGTGCGCGTCCACAGGAGCGACGCGACGGTCTTCGTGTCGCGCGGGTGGAGGAAGCCCCCGCGGCCGTCGCTGGTGAGCCCGGCGTGCACGTAGATGGCGTGCTCGTCTTCGTACCAGAGCGGCAGCGCGCGAAACCACGCGATCACCTCGTCGGGGAAGAAGCTCCCGGCGAAGAGCGCGTCGTACTCGCGCTCGGTGAGCGGCGCGTTGGCGTCGGCGTCGCGGTACGCGTTGAGCGTGGCGATGCACCCGTTGCCGGGCGGCAGCACGAAGCCGGGCCAGCCCTCGTCGACGACGCGGAGCCACGCGTCTTCGTGGTTGCCACGGAGGCACACCACCTTGCAGCCCGTGTCGCGGTCGAGGCCGCGCACCGCGTCGACCACCTCGCGCGAGCGCGGGCCGCGGTCGACGTAGTCGCCGAGAAACACCACGGTGTCGCTCGCGCCCACGTCGGGCATGCGCGACACCAGCCGCCGGAGGTGCCCCAGCTCGCCGTGAATGTCACCGATCACGAAGGTACGTTCGCCCATTGGTGTTACCCGTTCGCCCCCCTATCGCACGAATCCCCTCGCCATGGCGATGGCACGTGCGCTGCGATAGGCCCCGCATGCGGATTCGAAACGCCTCCCGCGGGCTTCATGTTGTGCAGTTTCTGGCTCTACTTGTACCGGCGTCGTGCGACGGCGTACACAACGAGCGCCCCGACGCTACGCCCGACGTCGCGGTCGACGTAGCGGCGGATGGGACGCCCGACGTAGCGGCGGATGGGACGCCCGACGTAGCGGCGGATGGGACGCCCGACGTAGCGGCGGATGGGATCGTCGACGCGGTGGCCGACGTGGCTGCCGACGTGGCTGCCGACGCGGCAGTCGACGCGACCGTCGACGCGGCGGTGAGCGCGCCGACGATCCTGTTCGTGACGCAGGTTCCGCACTCGGGGTTTACGACGGTGGGGAGCACCTTCGGCAACCACCGCGCGTCGCTCGACGCGGTGCCGCGCGGCGGCTCGCTGATGCTCCGCTACGCCGACGGCGCGCTGCGCGACCTCACGCGCGAGGCGGGCTACGGCATGGAGGGGATGCAGGGCGACCGCGCCATCGCCGTGCGCGAGCCCTGCGTCCACTGGGACGGGCGCCGCGCGCTCTTCTCGATGACGGTGGGCGCCCCCGCGATGCGCTACCAGCTTCGCACCTACCGCTGGCAGCTCTACGAGGTGACGGGACTCGGCGTCGGCGAGCGCGCCTCGATCGCGCGCGTCGAGGGGCAGCCCGCGGAGTACAACAACGTCTCGCCCGCGTACGGCTCCGACGACCGGGTGATCTTCGCGTCAGACCGGCCGCCGTCGGGCGCGGCGCACCACTACCCGCAGCTCGACGAGTACGAGAGCGCGCCCACCACCACGGGCATCTATGCGATCGACGCGGGGCGCCGCGCGCTGTCGCTCCTCGAGGTTTCGCCGAGCGGCGTCACCTCGCTCCGCGTCGATGGCGCGGGGCGCGTGGTGTTCACCAAATGGGACCACCTGCAGCGCGACCAGCAGGCCGACGCCCCCGCCACGATGGCCACCTACGGCGGCTTCACCTGGGCCGACGAGGGCGCCGACGCCGCGCGCTCGACGGTGCTCCGCGGGGCCGAGATGTTCCCCGAGGCGCGCACCCTGAACGACCCCGCGTACGATGCGCGCTGGGCGCTGCACTCGTTCAACCATTTTCTCCCGTGGCAGATCGCGCAAGACGGCACGGGCGAAGAGACCCTCAACCACGTGGGGCGCCAGGAGCTCGGCGGCTCGTACACCGACGGCAGCTTTCGCGGCGACGCCAACCTCACGTATTTCACCCCCGAGTCGACGCACCGCAACCGGCTCAAGATCGTGGGCTCCGCGGGGCTCCTCCACCTTCGCGAGTCGCCCGTCGAGGCGGGGCTCTTCTATGCGACGTACGCGCCCGAGTTCGCGACCGACGGGTCGGGGGCCATTCTGCGCGTGCGCGCCGCGCCGACGGTAAACCCCGAAGACATGGTGCTCGAGGCGGTGACGCACCCCGACTGCTTTCGCGCGCCCGCCAGCGCCGCCGAGGTGCCCGCCAGCACCGGGCGCTACCGCAACCCGCTGCCGCTCTCCGACGGCACCGTGGCGGCGGTGTACTCGCGCGCTCCGACGCCCAACCGCAACCGCGGCACCGGCGCGGCGCCCGACTGGCTCTACGACTTTCGCCTCGTACGGCTGCGCGCCGACGGGGCCTACCAGCGCAACGGCGAGCCCCTCACGGCGGGCCTGCGCGCGTCGGTCCAATGGTGGAGCCCCGACGCGCTCATCGCGTGGAGCGGCACCCTCTGGGAGCTCGACCCCGTCGAGGTGCACGCGCGGCCGCGGCCCCCGATGGGCGCGTCGACCCTCGAGGCGCCGGAGGCGGCGATGTTCTCCGAGGCGCGCGTCGACGTGGTGCGCCTGCGCGCGTGGCTGCGCGACAACAACCTCGCGCTCCTCGTGGGGCGCAACGTGACCGTGCGCGACCGCGCCGACGTGCAGCAGCCGTACAACCTCGCGGTGCCCGGCGGCGCGCGCTCGGTGCCCCGCGGCGGCGCCGTGTACGAGGTCTCGCACCTCCAGTTTGTGCAGGGCGACGCCCTCCGCGGCTACGGCGGGGTGACCTCACCGCGCGCGGGGCGGCGCCTGCTCGCGCGCCCGATGCACGCGACGACGCTCCCCGCGCAAACGCCACCAGGCGCGCCCGAGGGGAGCGTCGCCGTGGCGGCCGACGGGTCCTTCGCGGCCTTCGTCCCCGCGGGGCGCGCGATGTCGTGGCAGCTCACCGACCCGCGCGGGGTGCCCGTGGTGCGCGAGCGCAACTGGGTGTCGTTCGTGGCGGGTGAGATTCGCCTCTGCCCCTCGTGCCACGGCGTAAACCGCGCCTCGCAGATGGGGACGCCAGAGGTGACCAACGCGCCCGCGGCGCTGCGCGCGCGCCTCGTCGCGTGGGCTGCGGCGCACCCGTAGCCCTTCACCAAAGCGCGAGCGGAATGTCGTCGACGAGGAGCCCGTCGAGGCCCGTCGCGGTGTCGCGCGCGTCGCCCCAGAGAAAGAGCGTGTGCCCGTGGCTCGGGGTGAGCGCGCCGGTGATCGTCGCCAGCGCGCCCGCGTCGGCGTCGCGCACCGTCACCCGCAGGGCGCCCGCGCGCAGGCGGCGCGACCCCGTAGGCTCGCGGAAGAGCGCGCCGCGGGCGAGGGGGGTGCCGTCGTCGAGGTCGACGTCGAGGGGCGGCCCGGAGCCGTAGGCGTTCACGATGCGCGCGGCGCTCTGATCGCAGTCGCCGGTGCGCGCGGCGATGTCCGAGAGGCTCCAGAGCTGCAGGCCTGCGGGCGATCCGAAGGGCTCGCCGCGCGACCCCGCGATGACCACCGTGCAGCCCGCCTCGAGGTAGATGTCTGCGCACAGGGGCGGCGTGAGCGCGCCCGGCGAGGGCGCCCCGCGGCACGAGGTCGTGCCCGCGTCGTCGGGGGCGAACACCATGGCCCCGACGCCCGCGTCGCCCGCGGGGTACGCCTGCACCGTGTAGCTCACCGCGAGCAGCTCGACGTGCGCCGACGAGACCCCCTCGGGCACCACCACCTCGGCGTGCGCCGGGCTGTAGAGCGGCTGGTTGCGCGCGACGAAGCGCACGGGCCCGACTCCGCGCGCCAGGTGAATGAAGCGCACGAAGCCGTTGGGCCCCGGCGAGCGCGGCGGGCGCACCACGTCGAACGCGCACGCGCCCGCGTCGGTGGCGTCGCGCGCGACGGTGACGTCGACGGTGACGTCGACGGTGACGTCGTTGACGTCGTTGATGTCGCTCGCGTCGGTGACGTCGCTCGCGTCGTTGATGTCGCTCGCGTCGTTGGCGACCGTGATGTCGTTGACGTCGGTGACGTCGCGCTCGTCGCTCGCGTCGTTGATGTCGTTGAGGTCGCGCCCGTCGGTGGTGTCGTCGGTGACGGCGACGTCGCCCGCGTCGGTGTCGCGCGCGAGGGGGGCCGCGGCGTCGCGGCGGGCGCACGCCGCGGCGGCCAGGACGACGAGGAGCGCCGCGCGTCGGAGCATCATCGGAACGTCGGCGAGATGTCGTCGAGGAGGATCGTCGAGACGCCGGGCGTCGCGGTGTCGCGCGCGTCGCCCCACACGTGGAGCGTGTGCGTGTGGCCGGGGATCACGGTGCCCGCGAGGTGCTCGCCGAGCGAGGCGCCGGTGTCGTTGCTGCGCACCGAGACGCGCAGGGGGCCCACGCCCACGCTGCGGGTGCCCGAGATCTCGTGGTAGGCGGCGTTGCGCGCGAGGGGGAGGGCGCCGGGCCCGTCGACGTCGACGGCGGGGCCCTCGGCGTACCAGCCGAGCGTGCGCACGCGGCCCGTGTAGCACTCGTTGGAGCGCGCGGGCACGTCGGAGATGCGCCACAGGCGCCGGTCGCGCTGCGCGGCCACGTCGCCCTCGCGCGAGCCCGCGAGCACGACGGTGCACCCGGCGAGGAAGTACACGTCGGTGCAGGTCGGGGCCACGAACTCGCCGGGGCCCGCGTCGGCGGTGCACAGCGCGGGGGGCGTGGCGGCGCCGTCGGTGAACATGCCCGCGTCGGTGACCG
>CANMAT010000342.1 GCA_947494865.1 Deltaproteobacteria bacterium | reverse complement strand
TGGGGCGACGCTCCGCCGCGCAGCCGCATGGTGCTCATCGGCTACGGCCTCGACGCCGACGGCCTGCGCGCGGGCTTCGCCGCCTGCGCGACGATCACAACCCACTAGAAGCGCCGAGAGGGTGGACGTTTCCTGTCGCACGGCGCGCGCACGCGCAGATACGATCGCGACGCGATGACCACCGAAGCCGCGCCGACCGCCACGCCCACCCCTGCGCCCGTCGCGACCGACGTGGAGCTCAACTGGTACAAGACCGTCTACCAGGGCGACAACGTCCCGCAGTTCACGCTGCGGTCGTTCCTCATGGGGAGCCTCCTGGGGAGCTTCATGGCCCTGTCGAACCTCTACGTGGGGCTCAAGACGGGGTGGGGCCTCGGCGTCGCGATCACGGCGTGCATCCTCTCGTACGCCTTGTATTCAGGGCTTTCGAAGCTCGCACCGGCGGTGTTCGGGCGCAACCTCACGATCCTCGAGAACAACGCGATGGCCTCGACGGCCTCGTCGGCGGGATCGTCGACGGGCGGCACGATGGTGAGCGCCATCGCCGCCATGCTCATCGTTTCGGGGCACCACATCCCGTGGCCCGCGCTCGTCGCGTGGACGTTCTTCCTCGCGGTGCTCGGCACGGTCATGGCGATCCCGATGAAGCGCCAGATGATCAACATCGAGCAGCTGAAGTTTCCGTCGGGCACGGCCGCGGCCGAGACGCTGCGCTCGCTCTACAGCGAGGGCGACGAGGGCAAGAAGAAGGGCCGCGCGCTCTTCGTGTCGATGAGCATCGGCGCGCTCGTCACGTGGCTCCGCGACGCGCACGCGGTGGCCGCCAACGGCATCCTCGCGACGCTCACGCGCTTCAGCGTCATCCCGTCGAACATCGCGGTCCCCGGGCTCACCATCGCGGGCCTGCCCGCGGCCCGGTGGACGGTCTCGTTCGAAGGCTCCCTCATCCTCGTGGCCGCGGGCGCGCTCATGGGGCTCCGCACCACGATCACGATGGTCATCGCGTCGCTCGTCAACTACGCGGTCCTCGCGCCGTGGATCCGCGAGCTCGGGGGCATCACCGGCGACGTGAAGTTTCGCACCATCGTGCAATGGAGCCTCTGGCCCGGCGCGGCCATCATGGTGAGCTCGGGCCTGCTCTCCTTCGGCCTCCAGTGGCGCACGGTGCTGCGCGCGTTCTCGGGCCTCGGCGACGTGTTCAAGCCCCGCGCGAAGCGCGGATCGAAAGCGGGCTCGGGCGTCTTCCGCGAGGGCGAGGTGCAAGACGACATCGACCCGCTGGCCCGCATCGAGGTGCCGCCGTCGTGGTTCGTGGGAGGCATGCTCTTCGCGACCGTCGGGCTCGTCATCACGGGCTGGTTCGCGTTCGGCATCAACCCCCTGCTCGGGGTGATCGCGGTGGCCCTGTCGTTCGTGCTCTCGATCGTCGCGTGCCGCGCGACGGGCGAGACCGACACCACACCCGTCGGCGCCATGGGCAAGATCACCCAGCTCACCTACGGCGTGCTCGCGCCCTCGAACGTTACGGCAAACCTCATGACGGCGAGCATCACCGCGGGCGCCGCGGGCAGCGCGGCCGATCTGCTCACCGACCTCAAGTCGGGCTACCTGCTCGGCGCCAACCCCCGGAAGCAGTTCCTCGCGCAGCTCTCGGGCACGGTGGTCGGCACCGCGGTCGTGGTGCCTGCGTTCTACAAGCTCGTGCCCGACGCCTCGGTGCTCGGCAGCGACCGCTTCCCCGCCCCCTCCGCCCAGGTGTGGAAGGGCGTCGCGCAGCTCCTCGCCAACGGCGTCCACTCGCTGCACTACACGGCCCGCTGGGGCATCCTCGCGGGCCTCGTCATCGGCCTCGCCCTGCCCCTCCTCGAGCGCGCGTTCCCGAAGCACAAGCAGTATCTCCCGTCGGCGATGGGCCTGGGCCTCGCCATGGTGATCCCCGCGTTCAACAGCATCTCGATGTTCCTCGGCGCGCTCATCGCGTGGGCCTACGCGAAGGCGAAGCCCTCCGCCGCCGACACCTACGTCATCCCCGTCGCGTCGGGCCTCATCGCCGGCGAGAGCCTCCTCGGCGTGGCCGTCGCGCTGATGGCAGCGTCGGGTATTCTCCAGTGACGTACGCGTAGGGGCGCTGACCAAATGGGGCTATCCTCGCGGTCTCGCAGGAGCACCCAACGTCGATGAAGCCCCGCATCACCGCACCGATCACGCTCTGCATCGCGCTCTCCTCGCACGCGGCGCTCGCGCAGCCAACGCAGTCACCCGTGCGCGAGGGCACGACGATCCAACGCCGCACCGACCGCGTCTCGAACGTGGGCGAGTTCCCCGCCGAGCAGGCGCCGCGGCCCGTAGCGCGCCCCGCCAACGGCGACGTCGGCTCGACGGGCGCCGTGGCCGAGCGCAGGCCCGACAGCGAGCTGCGCGGCTCGGCGGGCCCCGCCCCCGGCGAGATCGACATGACCCGCCCCATCGGCCCGGCCGACGTCGCCCGCATCGCGCGCGCGTACGAGCCGCGGTTTCGTCCCTGCTACGACCGCGCGCGCAGCGCGCGCCCCACGCTCGCCGGTCGCGTCAACATGCGCTTCGTCATCACACGCGACGGGTCTCTCACCAACGTCGAAGTGTCGGGCCTGCCCGCGGCCCCCGAGGTGGCGACGTGCATCCGCGGGGAGCTCCAGTCGACGCACTTTCCCCGCCCCGAGGCCGGCACGCTGCCGTTCTCCTACGGCATCAACTTCACCCCGCCGCCGCCCCCTCCCCGCACCCGCCCGCGCGCAGCGCGCCCCCGCGCCACGCACTGACAGCACGCGCCTACTGCGCAGGGCGTTCGAAGAGAAAGCAGCCGCAGCCGTAGTCGAGCCCCCGAGCCTCTTCGGGTCGCGCCGGGTCGTGAAAGCGACCGCCGTCGTCGACGTACGCGAAGGTGCACAGCGTGAGGCCGTGGTCCGCGACCTTGCGCACTACGCCCTCGGCGTCGCTGATGCGATGCGCGTTGAAGGCGACGCGCTCGCGCCCGACGGGCACCGAGAGGTACAGCAGGCCGCCCGGCGCCACAACGCGGCAGAGCTCGCGGAGCGCGCGGTCCATGCCTGCGGGGTCGAGCGGATCGCCGTAGCGGCCGAGGCCCACGTGCTCGATCACGTGCATGCAGCTCAGCGAGTCGATGCTCTGATCGGCGAGCGGGAGGTCGACCACCGTGGCCTCGCGCAGCGTGAGGTTGGGGAGCTCGATGTCGGGCTTGCGAAACTCGAACATGGTGACCGGCACGACGCCCACGAGCTGCGCGATGAAAGGCACCGACGACGACACGTCGACGTGGCTCCCGGGCGCGCGCCCGGCGATGAGGCGCGTCGCCCACGCGGCCTGATAGGTGTAGTGCGAGTCGAAGGGACTGTTGAGCGCGCGGTTGAAGAAGATGGGTTCAAACTCGACGCGCCCCTGCGCGCCCGCGTCGCGCCACTGGCGGCGAAACTCGCGATAGTCCGCGAAATACTGCGCGATCTCGCGCGGCACCCCAGGCCAGCGGAGGGGGTTGAAGAACTGTCCGCCGACTCTGTAGACGTACCGAACGAACCTGCCAGCCATGACCGTGATGCTCCTCGTTGGGGGCGCGGATGATGCCCGAGCGAACGCCCTGGCACCACCCTCCGCGTGCGAGCGGTCTCCGATGCGAACACAGAAGATTTCGTTCGCGCGATCCAGCGAGGAGGCCGTTGATCGCAGCCACGGGCGTGCGCACACTCCGGCCCCAACGTGATGCCCTCCCCAGAGCCAGACCCGCTAGAATCCGCCTGGCAGGCGCTCCTCTCCGAGTGGGAGCACGACGAGCGGCATCGCGCGTTCGTGGGCCTGGCCGCCACGCTCGAGCGGCTCCCCGACGCGGCGAGGCGCTACCGCGCCGAGCTCGCGCACAGCGCCCGAGGCCCGCGCGCGAAGCAGGGGCTCGACCTCGTGCTGGGCGTCGCGATGAGTTCGCTCACGCCGCTAAAACGCCCCGAGCGGCCGCCGATCAACCTCATGCTCCCGATGGGAGCCTTCGCGGCCGCACTCATCATGACGGTCTTTCTCGCGCAGGCGACGGGCTTTCGTTCGCTCACGTCACCGTGGGTGATCTTCGGCGAGGCGCTGGTGATGGCGCTCATCCCCTGGCGGCGCATCCGCGGCGGGTGAGGTCCTCGCGCGGCTCAGAGCGGGAGCGGCACCAGCGCGTCGAGAAAGGCTTCCAGGTTCGGGGCGATCAGCGCGAGGCCGCCGTCGGGCTCCTCGAGGTGCACCGCGCCGCTCCGGTTCTCGACCGTCACGCGGCGTCCGTCGTGCAACACGCCGACGGGAACCTCCGCGGCGCCGACGCGGCGCTGCTCGGTCGCGAAGCGAGCGGCAGCCTCAATGAAGCGCGCGAGCTCGACGTCGTTGGCCGCGCCGAGGAGCACAACCGTCTCCTCTCCCCACGTCGCCTCGATGGGCAGCGAGTACCACCGCGCGAGCCACGCCCGCGTGTCGGGATGGAGCGCCGCACCGAGGGCACGCTGGAGCGCCGACACGTCACCCTCAGCGCTTCGAAGCACGGGCTGCCAGGCCGCCATTCCGCGCTCGTCAGCGTCGCCGACCATGCAGGGCGATGCGGCCTCGGGGTCGACCTCGGCGACGGGGAGCCCGCCTGTGATCGCGCGCGCGGCGGCGAGATAGCGGTGGTAGAAGCGCGACTGCGCCTCGCGGATCGACGTCGTCATGCGCGTCGCGCGAGTCTACCGTGGGCGCATCGCGAGAGGTGTTCGAATGCCCGGCCACGAGTTTCAGCGCATCGCGCGGCTCGCCTCCCTCTTCGGCACCCCGCCCCCACCCGACGTCGGCATCGGCGACGACTGCGCGGTGCTCTTCCCGTCGGGCGCTGTCGTCGTGACGGTCGACGCGGCCGTCGAGGGCGTCCATTTTCGTCGCGACCTTCTGTCACTCGAGGACGCCTCGAGCCGCGCCATCGAGGCCGCCGCGAGCGACGTCGCCGCGATGGGCGGTGACCTCCAGGGCGTCGGCTGCGGGTTGCTCCTTGCGTGGACATTGCCTGTCACACTGCATGACGACGACTTCGACGCGCTCGCTCGCGGCGCACGACGCGCAGCTGATCGTCTAGGCGCCCGCGTGATCGGCGGCAACCTCGCGGCGGCCCCGACGCTCACGCTCACCACGACGGTGCTCGGTCGAGCCCCCGCCGGGGTCCTCACGCGCAGCGGCGCTCGCC
Organism: Deltaproteobacteria bacterium; assembly: GCA_947494865.1. Classification (GTDB taxonomy): domain Bacteria; phylum Myxococcota_A; class Polyangia; order Polyangiales; genus CAISKJ01. Next base: position 172 of record CANMAT010000342.1, on the reverse strand, counting down.
CGGGTGATGTCGTCGCGGTCTCGGGCGCGCTCGGAGCGGCGGCGCTGGGTCTCAACGCGCTCATTGCGGGACGGGGCGGCGACGCGGGCTTCGCGCCGTTTGTGGCCCGCTGGCGAACGCCGCGGGCCCGCATCGACCTCGGACGCGCGATCGCGTCGCGGGCCCACGCGGC
>CANMAT010000341.1 GCA_947494865.1 Deltaproteobacteria bacterium | reverse complement strand
GCCACGGGATCGTGCGCTCGCCGTCGGGGCCGCTCACCACGAGGGCGTCGTCGGTGGCGAGCACGCGCGTCGCGGGAGGCCGCCGCGCGAGGCGCAGCGCGATCATCACGCCGAGGGCGCCCACCGTGGCGACGGTGGCGGCGCGCACGTCGAGGCCCAGCGCGAGGCGCAGCGCCACCCACGACGCGACCGCGAGGAGCGCGAGCCGCGGCACCAGATCACGGAGGCTCGGACGAAACGCCTGGTCGTGCACGGGGAGTGGCGAAAACGCTCCTCGGGGCGGTTGTACACCCGCGCGCGCTCCGTCGGCAGGCGCGAGGCGTGTGATACGTTCGCGGCGCGTATGGCGCACCGTGCAGCGGCGAGCATCGGGGGGTCGCGGGGCGCGCGCCTCGCGTGCGCGCTCGCGGCGCTGTGCGCCCTGCCGCGCGGTGCCCTCGCGCAGAGCGCCGACGCGGGCGCGGCGCCGGACCGCGAGGCGCGCGCCGCGGCGGCCTTCGCCCAGGCCCTGGAGGCGTGGCGCAACAGCGACTGCATCGCCGCCTCGGCGGCCTTCGCGCGCGCGATGGAAATCGTTCCGCACCCCGACACCCGGTACAACCTCGCGCGGGCCCTCGAGTGCGCGCCCGACGTGCCCGCCGCCATCGCCGAGTACGAGCGCTTCCTCACCGAGAGCGCCGACCCCGACGACCGCCGCGAGGTCGAGGGTCGGCTTGTCACCTTGCGTCGACGGCCGGGGCAGGTGTTTCTCTCCACCGACCCCCTCGACGCAACGGTCACCGTCGACGCGGGCGAGAGCCCCGCGGGCCACACGCCCTGCCGCCTCACGCTCGCCCCGGGCGCGCACGTCATCGTGATCGAGCGCGCGGGCTTCGAACGCACCGTGCAGCGCGTGGTGGTCGCCCCGGGCGCCTCGCAAGACCTCACCGTCGCCCTCGTCGCGCGCGCGGCCGCCGCGGCCCCGCCCGTCGCCGCGCCGCCGCCCGACCGCGTGCTCACGCGCCGCACGGGGAGAACGTTCTCCGGCCGCGCGGGCCTCATCACGGGCTTCTCGGTGCCCCTCGACCGCCCCGTGTTCGTGGTGGGCCTCGAGGCGGGGCTCTTCTACCGTCGCTCGCTCTCGGCGCAGGCGCACGCCATGTGGATCGACACGCTCGGCGCGCCCTTCCTCGTGGGCGGCGACCTCGGGTGGGTCTTCGTGCTCGACGAGGTCGACCTCGGGATCTACCTCTCGGGCTCGGCCCTCTTGCAGTGCGACACCGCGTGCCGCGAGGGCACCCTGCGCCGCGACGCCGAGCAGTTCATCGGCGGCGTGGCCGTGCGGGCCGACGTCGCGCTGCACCCGCGCCTCGCCGTGGGGCTCTTCGGGCGCGCCGCGTGGCGCAACTTCGACCTCACCAACAGCGAGGGGCTGCTCGCCTCCGGGGGCCTCTCGTTGAGCCTGTTTTTGTAGGCTTCGCACGACAACGGCGGGCATAGGCTGGTAGAGAGTCGGCGGTGCCTTCCCCCAACGGCGAAGCCAGCGCGACGGCCTCCGACACGCTCCCGCTCTCGGGCGCCGCGTCGTCGGACCATGGCGGCGCAGCCCTCAACGAGGCATCGTGGATCGGCCGCGTCATCGCGGGGCGCTACGAGGTGGTGCGCGTCATCGGCCGCGGCGGCATGGGCTTCGTGTTCGAAGCCCGGCACGTGGCCGTCGGGCGCTCGGTGGCGGTGAAGATCCTGCGGCCCGAGGTGGCCCGCGACGCCGAGGCCGTGGGGCGCTTTCACCGCGAGGCCCGCGCCGCCGCGGCCATCGGGCACAAGCGCATCGTCGAGGTGCTCGATTTCGGCCACGGCGACGAGGGCGCCTACCTCGTCATGGAGCTCTTGAAGGGCTCCGACCTCGCCGCCATCGTGAAGGAGCGGGGCGCGCTCCCCGTGGCGCGCGCGGTGAACATCGCGCGCCAGGTGGCCGACGGCCTCGGCGCCGCGCACCGCGCCGGCATCGTGCACCGCGACCTCAAGAGCGGCAACGTGTTCGTCTCGCAGCGCGAGGGCCGCGACGCCGTCACCGTGCTCGATTTCGGCGTCTCGAAGGCCGTCCACCTCGACGACGACGGCCCCTCCACGCACGCGGGCACGCTCCTCGGCACGCCGCACACCATGGCCCCGGAGCAGGGCACCGACGGCCGCAACGTCGACCGCCGCGCCGACCTCTACGCGCTCGGGTGCATCTTGTTCGAGATGCTCACGGGAGAGCTCCCCTTCACCGGCGCGACGCCCGTCGAGGTGCTCTACAAGCACGTCCACGAGGCCCCGCGAAGGCCCTCGGCGGTGCGCGGGGGCGTGGAGGTTCCGCGCGCCCTCGACGAGCTCGTGCTCAAGCTGCTCGCGAAAGACCGCGAGCGCAGGCCCCCCGACGCGCAGGCCGTGATCGACGCCATCGACCGCATCGACCTCGGGCGCCGCGGCGTGCGCGCTCGCTCCGTGCTGGGCGTCCTCGCGGCAGTGTCGCTCGCGCTCGGCGCCGCCGTCGCCACGCGGGGCCCCGCCCGCGTCGCGCCACGGCCCGACCCGCGCGTCGAGCGCGCGCCGAAACCGCCCGCGGCGCTCGCCACGGCCCCCGACGCGGCGGCGCGCGACGCCGACGTCTCCGTGGTGCTCACCGTCGTGGTGAGCCCCGTGAGCGCCGAGCTGCGCGTCGAGGGCGCGGCGGTCCCGTCGCCCGATGGCGTGCTCGTGCTGCGCGCGCGACGCGGGCTCTCGGTGCGGGTGCGCGCCGAGGCGCCCGGCCACAGCCCCCGCGACGAGCGCGTCACCCTCGACGGCGACACCACCCTGCGCTGGGCGCTCCTCGCGACGCAGGGGCCCCGCGCGCCGAGGGCCGCCGCCGTTGCGCCCGACGACGCGGCGGTGGCGGCCGCGCGACCGGCCTCACCCGATGGGCTCAAGGCCTCGCCCTACCGCCGGCCGTAGTACGCTTTCGGGCTTGCCTCGGCGCATCGGAGGGGTGAAGCCTCTCGCGCGTGCTCGCCTACCTCACCGACATCGAGGGGCAGTGGGAGAAGCTCACGTCCTTCGTCGAAGACTCCCCGTGCGTGTCGCTCGCCCCCGACGGCGCCCTCGTCGTCGCGCCCGGCGCCACCTTCGTGTTCGGCGGCGACGCCATCGATCGAGGCCCCGCCGCGCGGCGCATCGTGCGCACCCTGCTCGCCGCGAAGGCGCGCCAGCCCGACCAGGTGGTGCTCCTCGCGGGCAACCGCGACATCAACAAGATGCGACTCGTGCGCGAGCTCGCGGGCCACGCGCCCAAGAAGGCGCCGCCGGAGATGCGCGACGCCGCGCCGGCGGCGCTGCTCCCGTGGATCTTCGCCAACACCATGGGCGCCCGCGACGCCTTCGAGCACCGCCGCGCCGAGCTCGCGCGCGAGGGCCGCGCGCACTCCGACGAGGCCGCGGTGCAGAGCTTCCTCGACGACCTCGCGCCCGACGGCGACCTCGCGCGCTACCTCGCGGCCGCGCAGCTCGCGTGGCTCGGCGACGGCACCCTCGCGGTGCACGGCGCCGTCACCGACGAGAGCCTCGGCGTCGTGCCCGCGCGCCCCGACCGCTACGGCACCGTAACCTCGTGGGCGGCCGGGCTCAACGAGTTCTACGCCGCCGAGGTGGGCGCGTGGCGGGCGTCGCGCGGCCTCGACCCGACCGCGGGGCAGGCGCTCATCGCCTACCAGGCTCCCCTCGGCGACACGAAGGCCAACCAGGCCAGCGTGGTGTACGGCCGCCCCACCGACGACGCGAACAACCCGCGGCTCCCGTCGCGCGCCGTCGTCGAGGCCCTGCGCCGCGACGGGGTGAAGCGCCTCCTCGTGGGCCACACGCCCACGGGTGATGTGCCCGCGGCCCTCACCGACGAGGGCTTCGCCATGGTGATGGCCGACAACTCGTACGGCCGCGTCGAGGCGGGCTCGCGCGTCCACGTCGAGGGCGACGTGCTCTCGGTGCGCGGTGCGACACAGCTCGACGACGGCACCCGCGTGGGGGTCGACTACGCCCTCGGCGCGCGCGCCGACGACCCGCTCCTCGGGCGCCGCGACCGCGAGACGGGGCAGCTCGTGAAGGCGCGCCTCGCGAGCGGCGACTACCTCGTGTTTCGCGCGCTCCCCAACAACCAGGTGGAGCAGCGCGCCGTGAGCGCCGTCGCCCTCCGTGCGCGCCCCCTCGGCCCCTACTACGCAGGGGCCGCCGACGAAGTGTGACAGGATATGTCAGCGTCGCGCGCGGGCCGCGGCGTCGCTGTTCTCGGGGTCGAGGTCGTCGGCGAGGGAGCGCCGCGCGGCCTCGGTGAGCGTCACCGCGGCCTGGTAGCGCGGGTGATCGACGACGATGCGCGCGGGCTGCGCGAGGTCGAGCAGCAGCGCCCGCGCGTCGGGCGGGAGCGCGAAGCTCACGTAGCGCACGGCGGCGATGCGGTCTTCGAAGAGGCCGGCGGCGTCCAGGGTGGCCGTCACCGCGTGGGGGCCCACTTCGAAGCGCACGCACGCGTCGAGGCCGAAGTAGTCGCGGCGCCGCTGCTCGCGCACGGCGGCGTCTTCGATCTCGAGCATCAGGGTGCCCAGGAGCGCGCCGTCGTCGGGCACGAGGTCGTTGTACACGTCGACCTCCTCGCGCACCGCCTTGGGGGCGCTGATGCGCTCGGCCCGCAGCATCTCTTGCACCTGCATGAGCACGGTGTCGTGGTCTTCGAAGACCAGCGACATCTCGGGGCCCACAAACACGCGCCGGACGCGCTTGTGCGCGATGATCCGCTGGCGAAAGCGGTCGCGCACCTGCTCGTAGGCGCCCAGAGAAAGAATCTCGTCGACGGTGACCTTGCGCATGATGTCTCAGCCCTCCAGGCCGTAGGCGCGCGCGAGCAGCTCGACGGGGTGCGCCACGGCGGTGTTGTTCTCTTTCATGATGCGCTGCGAGGCCAGGGGGCAGTCGCTCGCGACGTGCTTCGCCTCGGCGTTGGTGACGCCCCGCGTGAGCTTGCGCGCGTACTTCACCCCGAGGTCGTAGTACTCGGCCTTCATGCCCCAGGTGCCGTCGACCGCCGAGCACTGCTCGATGAGCGTCACCTCGGTGCCCGGGATGCGCTCGAGGATCTGCCGCGCGGGGTACGAGATGCGCTGCGCGCGCAGGTGACACGCCGCGTGGTAGGCCACCGTGCCGAGCTCCACGGCGAACTCCTTGGGCATCTTGCCCTCGCGCCACAGCTTGAGCAGGTACTCCATGAGATCCATGGTGTTGTCCGCGACGAGCTTCGCGTCGTCGGTGCCGAGCGCCTCGGGGTACTCGCGCCGCAGCGTCATGGAGCACGAGGGGCCGGGCGCCACGATCTTGCGCCCCTTGCGCACCTCCTCGACGAGCGAGGCCACGTTGAAGCG
>CANMAT010000340.1 GCA_947494865.1 Deltaproteobacteria bacterium | reverse complement strand
GCAGCGCGAGACGATCGCCGCCCCGTCGAGGTCGAGCGCGCTCACATCGGGCGGCGCGCAGGCGCGCACGCGCTCCATCGTCTCGAGCGCCGAGTCGGCGTCGTAGGGCCGCCGCCCCGTGAGCATCTCGTGCAGAGTGATGCCCAGGGCAAACTGATCGCTCGCGCTCGTGAGGGCCGCGCCCGTCACCTGCTCGGGCGACATGTACGCGTATTTGCCCTTACGCACGCCGCCGCGGGTCACGTCGGCGAGCAGCGTGGCCTTCGCGATGCCGAAGTCGCCGAGCTTCACGTCGCCCGCGCGCGAGAGAAGCACGTTGGCGGGGCTCACGTCGCGGTGCACGAGGCCCAGCGCGCGGCCCGCGGCGTCCGTGGCGCCGTGGAGGTAGGCCAGCGCGTGGGCGAGCTCCTCGGCCACGAGCAGCGCGAGGCCCGCGGGGAGCGTACCCCGGGCGAGCACCGCGGCGAGGTCGGCGCCGTCGACCCAGTCCATGCGCACGAAGTAGACCCCGCTCGCCGCGCCGAGGTCGTGCACGCCCACGAGGTTGCGATGGTGAAACCCCGCCGCGCGCCGCGCCTCGTCCACGAGAATGCGCTCATACTCGCCGTCGCCCTGCAGCTCGGGCAAGAGCACCTTGAGGGCCACGGGCTTTTCGAAGCCGCTCGCGCCGTGGGCCACCGCGAGAAAAACCTCGGCCATGCCGCCGTGACCGAGGCGCCTCACGAGGCGATACGCGCCGAGCTGCCGCGGAAGGTCCATCGAGAATACACTACCACCACGGGCCCGCGAGACCGCGATACCTTCGCGGGCATGAGCTCCGCGGGCGCCACGATCCACACCGAGTCGCTGCCGGGCATCGCGCGGAGGCTCCACTGCCAGGTGGTGGTCGTCGACGGCCCCGACCGCGGCCGCGGAGCGCCCCTCGAAGACGCGCCGGTGATCGTGGGCACCGACCCCGCGTGTGACCTGGTGCTCACCGACGAGCGCGCCTCGCGACGTCACCTCTCGGTGCGCATCGAAGAGGGCCGCTTCGTCGTCGAAGACCTCGGCAGCACCAACGGGACGCTCTACGAGGGCGCCGCGCTCACCCGATCGCGCGTGCCCGCGGGGGCCACGCTCAAGGTCGGGCGGAGCTTCCTCCGCGTGCAGCCCGTGCCCCAACGGCTCACGCTCTCGCCCTCGCGCGCGCGGCGCTACGGCGAGCTCGTGGGCGAGAGCCTCGCGATGCGCGAGGTCTTCGCGGTGCTCGAACTCGCCGCGCAGGGCGACGTCACCGTGCTCGTCGAGGGCGAGACGGGAACCGGCAAGGAGCTCGCCGCGCGCGCCCTCCACGAGTCCGGCCCCCGCCGCCGCGGGCCCTTCGTCGCGGTCGACTGCGGCGCGCTCCCCGAGAGCCTCATCGAGAGCGAGCTCTTCGGCCACGTGCGCGGCGCCTTCACCGGCGCGTCGGCGCAGCGCGCGGGCGCCTTCGCGCGCGCCCACGGCGGCACCATCTTCCTCGACGAGCTCGGGAGCATCTCGGCCCCCGTGCAGGCCCGCCTCCTGCGCGTGGTCGAAGAGCGCCGCGTGCGCCCCGTCGGGTCCGATCAGGAGCGCGCCATCGACGTGCGCATCGTCGCCGCCTCGCGCCACGACCTCTCCGCCGAGGTCGCCGCGGGGAGCTTCCGCCCCGACCTCTACTACCGTCTCTCGGTGCTCCGCGTCACGCTCCCGCCGCTGCGCGCGCGCCGCGAAGACATCGCCCCCATCGTGGCCGAGCTCCTCCGCCGCCGCGGCGCCGAGCCAGGACCCGTCGACGGACCCGGCCTCGACCTCCTCGTCGGCCACACCTGGCCCGGCAACGTGCGCGAACTCCGCAACGTCATCGACCGCGCCGTGGCCCTCTCGCCCGGCGCGTCGGCCTTCCGCGACCTGCGCCTCGGCGTGAGCTTCGACGCGTCGCCCAACCCCGACCCGAGCCCCCTCGCGGTGCGCACCGACCTCCCCTGGAGCGACGCCCGCCAGCGCGTCCTCGACGCCTTCGAACGCGACTACCTCCGCGCCCTCCTCCTCCGCTGCGAAGGCAACCTCTCCGCCGCCGCGCGCGAGGCCAACCTCGACCGAAAGCACCTCCGCGCCCTCGTCCGACGCCACGGCCTGCCCCGCGTCGGCGACGGCGACTGACACGCTTCACGTCCCAGCAAACAAGACATTTTCGCCATCGATTACCCGGGGGGAGATGGTCGTGATTGACAGTGCGGCGCGTAGTCTTCTACCGTCGCTGTATGGGCCGGATGGTGCAGAGCGGAGCCTTGTCGACGCGTTGGAGCGCGTAAATGACAGGCACACGTGACGGTTCCGACCGGGCAGACGGCGAGGCGCGCGGGCACGAAGAGACGGTGCTCTCCGCCGCCGACATCATCCCCGTGCGCGAGGCTCGGCCCCCGCGCCGAAAGAAAGACGACGACATCCCGCCGGGCACCCTCCTCGGGGGCCACTACCGGGTGGTGCGTCGCCTCGGGGGCGGCGCCATCGGGCACGTGTACGAGGCCATCAACACGTGGACGACGCGGCGCGTCGCGCTCAAGCTCCTGCGCGCCGAGCTGGTCGACGACCCCGACATCGCCAAGCGCTTCCTCATCGAGGCGCAGGCGGCCACGCGCGTCGCGCACCCGCACATCGTCGACATCCTCGACATGGGCAAAGACCCGGCGTCGTCGCACCTCTACATCGTTCAAGAGTTCCTCGAAGGCAGAGACCTCCACGAGCACCTCAAGCAGCGCGGTCGGCTCACGGTGCTCGAGGCGCAGCAGGTGCTCATCCCGGTGATGCAGGCCGTCGCGGCCGCCCACGAGAAGGGCGTTCTGCACCGCGACCTCAAGCCCGAAAACGTCTTCCTGGTGCAGTCGCCCGACGGCCACACGGTGCCCAAGGTGATCGATTTCGGGCTCGCGCGCACCGAGGCCACCGCGGGCAACCGGATGACGCGCACCGGCGCCGTCATGGGCACGCCCTACTACATGTCGCCCGAGCAGGCGCGTGGCGAGTCGACGCTCGACGCCCGCGCCGACGTCTGGTCCCTCGGGGTCATGTGGTACGAGATCATCGCGGGCGAGCTCCCCTTCGCAGGGGACAACCTCCACGCCGTGCTCCACGCCATCTTCATGAGCAACCCGCGGCGCCTCGACGAGCGCGTCCCCGAGGTGCCCCGCGAGATCGCCGACGCCATACACCGCGCCTTCTCCCGCGACCTCACCGTGCGCTACGCCACGGTGAACGATTTCCTCGACGCGCTGCTCATGGTGCTCCCCGACGAGCCCATCCCCACGTCGGCCCTGCGCAGCAGCCGCCCCGGGCGCCCCTCGTCGGCGTCCATGCAGCCCACCGCGGTGGCCTCGCCCTCGCTGCTCCCGTCGGGCTCGCCCTCCATCGCCATCCCGAGCCTCGCGTCGCCGCCGCCCCTCGACAGCGGCACGCCCACGCTCCCGCCCGCCCCGCCGCAAGAGCCCTGGCCCGACCTCATCGCGCAGTACGAGCGGCGCATCCGGTCGCTCTACGTGGTGCTCGGCCTCGCGCTCACGGCGCTGCTCTTCGTCTCCGTGGTGGCCATTCAGCTCATGAAGCGCGAGAGCCAGCGCGCCTCCCTCACGCCCGTCATCGACACGGCCTCCACCCGCGCCGCGCACGCGCTCATCCGCGCCCACGCCGCGATCCTCGCCGCGCCCGACGCCGCGGCCGCGCTCACCACGGTCGACGCCTCCCTCGCCGCCGACCTCGACGCCTCCGACGTCGACGCCGCCGCGCCGCCCGCCGACCCCGACGCCGCGGTGACGGCGATCGACGACGCGACCGCGTCCCCCCTCGACGAGCCCCCTACCGTCGGGCGCCACCACCGGCGCAGCCGTCACGGGCGCGATGCCGACGCGGGCGCGGCGTCGCCCGCCTCGACGCGCCACCACCGCCATCGCCACTGACCGTCGACGACCCTCCCCCCGAAAGCACCGTTCATGCACTTCGATTGCGTCGCGCAGTTCACCAAGATGCTCCGCAACCTCGACGGGTGGATCGAGAAGGGCCTCGCGCACGCGAAGGCGAAGTCCTTCGACCCGTCGGTGCTCATGACGGCGCGCCTCGCGCCCGACCAGTACAACTTTATCCGTCAGGTGCAGGCCGCGTGCGACGCCGCGAAGTTCGCCGGCTCCCGCCTCACGGGCCGCGACGCGCCCGCCTTCGCCGACACCGAGACCACCGCCGACGAGATTCGCGCGCGCATCGCCAACACGGTCGCCTTCCTCGACGGGCTCACCGCGGCCGATTTCGAGGGCGCCGCCGAGCGCGTCGTCGCGCTGCCCTTCATCCCCGGCAAGGGGCTCGCGGGCCGCCACTATCTCGCCGAGCTCGCCATGCCCAACTTCTTCTTCCACGTCACCACGGCGTACGCGATCCTGCGGCACAACGGCGTCGACCTCGGCAAAATCGACTACATCGGCGGGCTCAGCCTCCGCGACGCGTGAGCGGCGCGTTCAGGCGCCCGCGTCGGCGCTGACGCGCTGCGAGATCATCCGCACGCGCCACCGCACCCGGGTGCCGTCGCTCTCGTTGCCGAGCACCGTCCACCCGTCGTTGCCGCTCACAAACGAAGGCCCCGACGAGGCCTCCGAGATCTCCACGCGCCACCGCGAGAAGCGCGACCCACCCGCCGACCACGGGTGCTCCGTGTGAGCCTCTTGCAGCGCCTGACGAATCCACCGCTCGGCCGCGAGGTCGAGCGTGTGCAGCCCCGACGGGTGCGACACGCGCACGGCGCGAACGGCGCCCGAGGCGTCTTGATCGACGTCGATCTCCGCGCGCAAACTGCGATAGGAGAGGTCGGGCATGCGCGTGCCCATGGTCATGCCCGCGAACGACACGCCCTGCGCCTGATCGAAGTTCTGCGCCACCGCGGCCTCGCCGCTCGACACCGACCGCTGAACGCCCGCAATCGTCACCACCGGCGCCCGCCGCACCGCCGCCCCGAGGCCCGGAACCTCTCGCACCGGATCGGCCTCGAGCGCCCTCCGCGCGACGAAGGTGTCATGCGCGCCGGCCCCCGCCGGGCGATGATCGCGCACGGTCTCGGCGAGCGCCGCACGCACCGGCGCGTTGGCAATTTCGCGGAGGCGCTCGGGCGAGGGGGGCTCGTGGTTGGTGCTCCCGCCGTAGATGTTTCGGTTGGGCGCGGGCGCTGCGACGGGCGCGAGCCAACCCTCCGAGGCGCCGGTCACGGCGAGGTCGCGGCTCGCACGCAACAGATCCGCCGCACGCGGAACGGGCCTCGGCACCACCACGGGCACCACCGGCGGCGTCACCGCGGGAGCGGGCGGCGCCACGGGCTCGACGACGGGCTCCACCGCGGTCGGCGTGTTGGTCGCCCGTCGCACGGTAGGGTGCT
>CANMAT010000339.1 GCA_947494865.1 Deltaproteobacteria bacterium | reverse complement strand
GGCGAGCTCCCGAAGGCGCGCGCCCCCGCGTCGCCCGAGACGACGCGCGCGGGCATGCGGGGCGCCGACGCGCTCCCGACGGGGAACTTCGTGAGCACGTCGACGTTGACCACGTCGGGCGGGCCCGCGACGCGGCGCTCGTTGTTGGCGCCCGCCGCGACGCCCGGAGACGACGAGAAGCGGGGCGGCGCGAGGTTGCCGCGCATCGAGGCGCGCGTCGAGGCCGGGGCCGCGGCCTCGTCGACCTTGCGCTGCGCGCGCACCATGGCGTCGCGCATCTCGTCGGAGCTGCGAAAGCGCTGCGTCACCTCGCGCGTGAGCGACTTGTCGATCACGGCCGCGACGGGGGGCGGGAGGTCGGGCACCTCGTCGAGGATGGTGGGCGCGTCGGTCGTCGCGATCTTGAGGAGGATCTCCGTGGCCGTCTCGGCGACGAAGGGCGTATGGCCCGTGATGCACTCCCACATCACGATGCCGACGGCCCAGAGGTCGGACTCGGGGCCCACGTTCGCGGTGCGCCCCTGCTCGGGGGACATGTACTCGGGCGTGCCGAGGATCATCCCCGCGGCGGTGAGCTTGTTCTTCGCCTGCGTGACGTGCGCGATGCCAAAATCGAGGAGCTTGTATTGGCTCGACCCGTCGGGCTTGCGCACGATGAAGATGTTGCCGGGCTTGATGTCGCGGTGAATGATCTTGTGGCGATGGGCCTCGGCGAGCGCGTCGAGGATGGCCACGCAGATGCCCACGGCCTCGCCCCACGTGAGCTTGTGCACGCGCAGGAGCGTCGCCTCGAGCGACTCGCCGTCGAGCAGCTCGAGCGCGATGAACACCGCGCCGTCGGGGTCGGTGCCCGCGTCGAGCACCTGCACGATGCCGTCGTGCTTGATGCGCGCCATCGCGCGCGCCTCCATCAAGAAGCGCTCGGCGATCTGCTCCGACTGCGTGAGGTGCGGGTGCAGGATCTTGAGCGCCACCTCGCGCCCCGTGATCGTGTGCACGGCCTCGAAGACGACGCTAAAGCCGCCCTCTCCGAGCAGACGGCGCAGCTCATAGCGCCCTCCGATCGTCGTGCCGATGCGTTCGCTGGGGGTCAGGGTGGGCATTGCAGAAAGGCTGCGCGCTGTATGGGTTCGCGGGAACCCATTACAAACGCGACAAATGCTACTCCACGCGTCTCTCTGCCGTCACGCGACTTTTCACGCCGTGCTCAGTGCTTGTTCGAGGCATATTTCCCCAGGAATTCACGCTCTGCGGCGTCGAGCAGGGCGTCGTCGATGAGGCGCTCGTCGAGCGGCGAGAAGGTGAGCGGCACGACGCGCAGCCAGTCGGCCTGCTCCGAGTCGGGCACCACGGTGCAGAGGTTTTCGATGCGCACGCCGCCGACGCCCTCGATGTAGAGCCCCGGCTCGATCGAGAAGACGTGCCCCTCCTCGAACTGCGTGGTCGAGAGCTTCGACACGCCCGGCGGCGCCTCGTGCACGTTGATGCCGACCCCGTGCCCCGTGCCGTGTGCGAAATCGACGCCCTCGCGCCACAGGGGCGCCCGCGTGATGCCGTCGAGCTGCGCGCCGTTGGCGTTGCGCGGGATGCGCGCCGTCATGCCCGCGATGGCCGCCTTGAGCACCAGCGTGAAGAGCCGCTTCTGCGCCGCGGTGGGCTCGACGCCGGGGCGGCCTACGAAGAACGTACGCGTGAGGTCGGTGGCGTAGCCCTCTTCGAAGTAGCAGCCCGTGTCGAGCAGCATGAGCTCGCCCTCGCGCACGAGGGCCGTCTCGCTGGGCGGGTGATGCACGATGGCGCCGTTAAGCCCGAAGGCCGAGATCACCTTGAACGAAAGCCCCACCGCGCCCGCCGCGAGGAACAGGCGCTCGACCTCGCGCGCGAAATCGACCTCGCTCACGCGGTCGCCCTCGGCCACGCGGGCCTTGAGCCAGCGCTGCGCCTCGGCCACCACGCCGTCGGCGCGCCCCAGCGCGCGCTTCATGGCCGCGAGCTCGGCGGGGTTCTTCTTCGCCTTGGCGGCCACCACGGGCGACGCGAGCGGCACCACGTCGGCGCCCAGCGCCACCAGCGCGTCGCGCTGCGCCACGGAGACGCTCGCGGGGTCGGCCACCACCCGCGGCCTCGCCCCCGCGACCCCGAGCGCCCCGACCGCCGCCAGGAGCTCTTCGTGCGACACGAAGCGCACCGCAGGGCGCGCCGCGCGCAGCGCGTCGTCGACCTTCGCGACGTGCACGTGCACCATGAGCTCGGTGGCGGTGACGAGGGCCTCGGCGCGAAACGTCGCCTGGTAGGCCATCTCGTCGCCGCGCAGGTTGGTGAGCCACGCGATCTCGTCGAGCTTCGACACCCACAGCGCGTCGGCGCGGCGCGGCGCGAGCCACGCGGCCACGTCGGCCACCTTCTCGCTCACGGTGCGACCCACCGAGGGCTCGTCGAGCACGCGGACGCGACCCGTGCCGATGACGCCCGGGGCCACCGCGCCGCGCGCGGCCTCGACGGGAGAGGGCGACGCCGGGCGCAGCGCGATCGCGTGACCGAGGAGCTGCTTCTCGAACGCCTCGAGCGTGCTCACCGCGTAGCGCTGGGGCTCATAGCCCACCGCGAGCGTGGCGCCCTGCGACTTCGCGAGCTCGATGAGCCGCTCGCCGCACGCGCGCTCGTTCGAAACGCCGAGGGTGTTCTTCACCACCGTCCACCGGGTGAGGTCGGCCTCGCGGTCGGCCTGCGCGTGGTAGCGCCCGTCGACGAAGAGCCACGCGGCCTCGCGGCCCACGAGCGCGTCGCCCAGGCTGCCCGAGAAGCCCGTGAGCCACTCGCGCGTGCTCTCGTCGTGCGGCACGTACTCGTTGAGGTACCGGTCGGTGCTGCGCACGATGAGGTAATCGAGCGCGAGGCGCTGCATCTCGGCGCGCACGGCCGCGAGTCGCGCTGCGTGGTCGGGGGTGGCTTCGCTCATAAGGGCTCCCACTGATATCACATCACGCGCGACGGTTGGATCACCCGAAGCGACCCGCGCACCACGGGCGGCGCGCCCTCGACGCGAAGGGATTTCCAGAGCTCGCCCGCGTCGACGGCCCCCCGCAGGAGGTCGCGGTACGCCCCGACGAGGCGCTCGACCTCCGCGGGGCTCTCGCGCACGAGCTCGATGCGCCAGCGGCGCACGCCCGCGCGCCCGCACGCGCCCACCACGCTCGCGGCGCTCTGCGCGGCGGCGTGGAAGACGGTGTTGCGGCACCCGACGTCGGCCTCGACGGGGTGGTCCATGCCGGCGCGGTCGCGCATCGAGACCTGATGCCGCTCGCAGGGGCGGCCGCAATCGCGGTGATCCTTGCCCGTCGAGAGGAGCGCCGCGATCACGCAGTGCTCCATGTGAAAGAGCGGCATCGGGTGGTGCAGCACCACCTCGGCCCAGGGGCCGAAGCCCGTCTCGACGAGGGCCGTGAGCTGCGCGGCGTCGAGGTCGAAGGAGGGCGTGAAGGCCGCGAGGCCGCGCGCGAGCACCGCCGCCGCGCTCACGCGATTGGTGACGTTGAGCGAGAAGTCTCCGATGCGCGCGGCGTCGCCGAAGGTGTCTTCGTAGAGCGCCCCGAGGCCGCGCACGAGCACCGCGTCGGGCTCGAGCGAGGCGAGGTACCGATCGATCTTCTCTTCGCCGGGCTTGCGAACGCGCGGCGGCGCCACCGTGATGTGCGTCGGCCCGAGCGCGCGGAGCGCTCGCACCGCGGCCCCGGTGCCCGTGAGCTCGAGGAAATCGAGGATCACCCCGTCGGCCCCCGCGCGCACCGCCGCGTGCGCCTGCGGCAGCGTGCGGCACAGCACGAAGAGGCCCGCGGGCGGCGGCGGCGTAGTAGGCGCCTGCGCGCTCGCGAGGAGCTCGGCGTGCGTGACCGCGGTGGTCTCCCACGCGCGCTGCGAGGCCGCGCAGAGCGCATCGACGAGCGCCCTGCGCGCGCGGTTGAGCGACGACACGGGCACCATCGCGCCTTCGGGGAGCTCGGAGCTCAGCCCGTCGAGTTCGAAGGGCGAGTCGCCGAGGCGCCCCAGCTTCTCGCCCAGCACCTCGAGCGTGAGCGGGTGCTTCGTGGCGCGCTCCACGGGCGCGTCGCCCGTCACCGTGGCCCGCACGCCGCGCGCCGTGACGGCCTCATAGACCGGGCTCTCTCCGAAGGCTCCGCGCACGGTGAGTCGCAGCCCCACGCGGTGCGGGTCGCGCTCGATCGAGGCGCGCACCTCGGCGTCGCGCGCGGGGTCGCTCGTCTTCCACACGCGGCGCCCCGCGGGCAGCGCGCTCACGTCGCGGTCGGGGCCGAGCCACACGAGCGCCTCTCCCGCCTGCGCGCGCTCCACCTCGACGTTGCGCTGCAAGATGGCCCACACGCGGCCGCCGACCTCTCCCTCGCTCGCGCGGCCGCCCTCGACGAGCAGCCCGTCGCCGCGCGCGATGGGCCCGTCGAGCTTGATCGACAGCCACCCGCGGCCCCGCGCCGCGCGCACCGCCAGGAGCGTCGCCACAGCGACTCCGCGGTGATCGCACGCCCTGCCCTCCACGAGCCGCTGGTGGTTCACGCCGTCGAAGAAGCCGTTGCCCGAGCCGCGCGAGAACATCTGGTCGGCCGTCTCGCGCAGCGCGCGCTCGGGCGGCGGCGCCTCGCCCATCGCGGCGGCCACGGCGGCGCGGTAGAGGCGCGTCGCGGCGGCCACGTACTCGGGGCTCTTGAGCCGACCCTCGATCTTGAGGCTCGCCACGCCGAGCGCCACGAGGGCGGGCACCGCGTCGACGGCCGCGAGGTCTTCCGGCGAGAGGAGGTACGCGCGCTCGCCGAGGTCGCGCAGGGCGCCGTCGACCACGAGCTCGTAGGGGAGCCTGCACGCCTGCGCGCACGCGCCGCGGTTGGCGCTGCGCCCGCCGATGGCCTCGCTCGTGAGGCACTGGCCCGAGTACGCGATGCACAGCGCGCCGTGCACGAACACCTCGAGCTCGGCGTCGGTGCGCGCGCGAATGGCGCGAATGTCTTCGAGCGAGAGCTCCCGCGCGAGGATCACCCGGCTCACCCCGAGCGAGCGCGCGAACTCGACGGAGCCCGCGTCGGTGCAGGTCATCTGCGTGGAGGCGTGCATCGGCAGCGCGGGCGCGATGGCGCGCACCACCGCGGCCACGCCGACGTCTTGCACGATCACCGCGTCGACGCCCGCGGCGGCGCACGCGCGCACGGCGGCCTCCACCGAGGGGAGCTCGTCGTCGAACACGAGGGTGTTGAGCGTGACGTATCCGCGCGCGCCGTTGTCGTGCAGAAAGCGCATCGTGTCGCCGAGCGCGGCGGCGTCGAAGTTCTTCGCGCGAGCGCGGGCGTTGAAGCCCTGCAGGCCGAAGTACACCGCGTCGGCGCCGGCGCGCACGGCCGCTCGCATCGCGGC
>CANMAT010000338.1 GCA_947494865.1 Deltaproteobacteria bacterium | reverse complement strand
GGCGAGCAGCGACGCCCCGCCGTCGGCCGCGCCCCCCGCGCGCGTCTCGTAGAGGGCCACCTCCGCGCGCGCGGGTATCATCGTGGCCCGCCCCGGCAGCGAGAGCAGGTTGCGCAGCCCATCGGCCTGCAGCACGGCGAGCAGCGTGTCGTCGCGCTCGCTCGACGTCGCGGCCGCGGTGCGCGCGCCGAGCACCGCGAGGAGCTGCGGCACGCGCGCGGGCGCCGCGATGGCCGCGAGGTCGTCGCCGAGGAGCACCACGGCGTGCGGGCCCATGTACCGATCGACGGTGGCCACCTCGGCGCCGCCCTGACGCCGCCATACGGGGCGCGCGGGCCTCGGGAGCGCGCCGGCGTCGCGGCGGGCGAAGTGGTCGCGCAGCGTGCCGCTCGGGTCCGAGCCGCCGTCGGGCAGCTCGACGGGCCCCCGCGACGCGGCGCGCGCGCCCGCCATCTGCTCGATCGACGCGCGCAGAAAGCCCCGCGGCCCGCGCGTGCGAACGATCACGCTGAGGTCGGGCGGATCGTCGGGCGTGCCGAAGGGGTCGGCGCTCGCGATGAGCACCATGTTGAAGTCTTCGACGGGGTCGAGCTCGGTGCCGTCGAGCACCTGACGCCAGTCGCGGATGCCGCGCAAGAGTGCGCTCACGCGCGGCCCGTTGGGGTTGCGACGAATGCGGTCGGTGCGCAGCAGCAGCGTCACCACCGAGCCCGCGGGAATCGCCGCCGCCAGCGCCCCCGCCTCGCCCGCGATGCCCGGCACGCCGCGCGGCCCCGCGTCGACGGCCGCGTCGGCGAGCGCCATCGCCGACGCGTCGGTCACCTCGATCCCGGCGTCGTCGAGGGCGGCCATCGCCGACTCCTCGGTCACGTCGGCGCCCGCGTCGTCGAGGGCGGCCACGGCGGCCTCGTCGAGCGTCGTCGCGGCGTCGTCGCGGGCGGGCTCGAGCGTCGCGTTCTCGGGCGTCGGCGGCTCAGACCGTGGCGGCGCGACGGGCCGCGGCGCGCGCGGTCGCGCCGCCCTCGGCGGCGGAGGGGGAGGGGGCGCGGGAGGCTCCTCGATCGCGGGCGTCGGGGGCGGCGTCGGCGGCGCCTCGGGGCCGGGCCGCGCCTCGTCGATCCCGAGCTCGACGGCGTGGTTCACCGCGAGGTCGACGCGCGGAACGATCGAAGCCGGGAGGCGAAGCTGCGCGACGAGCACCAGGCCGTGGAGCGCGAGCGAGGCCCCCATCGCGAGGGCGAGGCTCCGTGGCCACCGGTGCGTGTCGAAGAAGCCGCGCTGCATCACGTCGTCCGCCGTTCGTCGAACGCGCGGTAGCGACGCTTCTATCACGCGATCTACAGCGCGACACGTTGCGATGGCGGGGGTGCCCTTGTGCAACGGCGCACGCTTCGCATACGAGAGCCTTCGCACGGAACTGGATTCCGTCACCCCCGCCGGGCTACTCGCCTGCGCGGGAGCCCTTCAGGAGCCAACGTATGCGCAACGCTTCCTTCGTCGTGTCGGGTCTCGCGCTCCTCGCGATGTGTTCGTGCGCGCGGCTCGACGAGCTTCGCAACGCAGCCCTCGGCCGCGAGGCCTCGACGGAGGCCGCCCCCGACGCCGACCTCGACGCGGCCTCCCCCGCCGTGGGCCTCCCCCCCGACGACGCGAGCGCGCCCCTCGCCGACGCGAGCGCGCCCGAGGCCGCCGCCCCGCCCCCCGACGCCGCGGCGCCCTCCGACGCCTCCGTCGACGCGAGCGCCGCGCCCGACGCGGCCGTCGTCGACAACCGCCCCACCATCACCGCGCTCGCCCTCCGCACGGGCGTCGTCGAGGCGCCCAACGGCAACGCCCGCTGGATCGGCTACGTGCGCGCCGGCGGCCGCGTGGTGGCCCTGCGCGGCCCCCTCGGCAACGACGGCTGCCCCGCGCGCCGCGACGTCTCCGGCGCGGGCTGGTGGCAGGTCGAGGGCGGAGGTTACGTCTGCGTAGGTTACCTCGCCGCGTTCACGGCCACGCTGGGCGCGCGGCGCTTCCCCGCGCAGGCCGACCTCGGCGCGGCGATGCCCTTCCTCTACGGCATCACCACGCGCCCGTCGGCCATGTACCGCAACCTCCCGTCGCTCGACGACGAGCGCCTCGTCGAGCCCGAGCGCTTCGCCGACCGCGTGCCCGCACAGCCCGTCGCGAGCGACGCCTCGGCGCCCGACGACGACGCCGCCGTGGCCCCCGGCCCGCTCGCGGTGGCCGCGCCGTCGGGCGACGCGGGCGCTCCCGCAGACACGGGCGTGCGCATCGAGGAGCTCGCGGGCGAGCCGGGCTCGCCGCTCCTGCGCCGGATGCTCTCGCGCATGTACGTGTCGCTCGACCGCGAGGTGCGCGCCTCATCGGGGGGCAACTACTGGCACACGCAGACCGGCGGCTTCGTGCGCACGAGCACGGTGTCGACGCTGCGCAACCTCAACCAGTTTCAGGGCGTGGCCCTCGAGGGCGCGTCGCACCTCCCCGCGGCCTTCGCCATCAGCGCCGTGACCCCCACGTACACGCAGGTGGGCACCGCCATGCGCGCCACGGGGCGCGCGCCGCGGCTCACGTTCTTTCAGCTCACCGGCGACCCCGCGGTGCGCATCGGCGCCGACGACTACTACCGCACGGCCGACGGGCTCTTCGTGCGATCGCGCAACGTGCGGGTGATCACCGCCCACGACCCGCCCGCCGACCTCGCGCCCGGCGAGAAGTGGATCGACGTGAACCTCGATCACCAGTCGCTCGTGGCGTACCAGGGCACCACGCCCGTGTACGTCACCGTGGTCTCGTCGGGGCTCCGTCGCAGGGGCAGCGCCACCGACAACTACGAGACCATTCAGGGGGCCTTTCGCATCCAGTCGAAGCACGTGGCCACCACGATGGACGGCAACAGCAACGACGGCCCCTACAGCATCGAAGACGTGCCCTGGGTGATGTACTTCGAACAGTCGTTCGCCCTCCACGGAGCCTTCTGGCACAACGGCTTCGGCATGATGCACTCGCACGGCTGCGTGAACCTCTCGCCCCCCGACGCGCGCTGGGTCTTCGGGTGGAGCGAGCCGCGCCTCGTGCCCGGGCAGCACGGCGCCTACGCCACCGCCGCGGCGCCCGGGACGCGGGTGTACGTGCACTACGACGAGCAGAACCTCGGCGAGCGCGGCGGCCCCGCGCACGTGCCCACGCACTGAGCTCCTACGGGTTTTCCCACGGAACTTCGCCGCCGCGAGGATTCGTCTTCGGGGCGCTCAAGGCCCGCACGACCTGCGCCGTTGTTGGTAGGTGTGACCAACCGGATGCGCATCCTCGCGGCGGACGATGACCGGATCACCCGCCGCCTGCTCGCCGTAAACCTCGAACGCTGGGGCTACGAGCCCGTGCTCGCGGCCGACGGCCTCGAGGCGTGGGAGATCCTCCAGAGCGAGGACGCTCCCGAGATCGTGGTGCTCGACTGGGTGATGCCCGGCATGGACGGCATCGAGGTGTGCCGCGCCCTCCGCTCGCAGACCGACCGCCCGTACCGCTACGTGCTCCTGCTCGCCCCCAAGGTGCAGAAGAACGACGTGATCGCGGCCTTCGAAGCCGGCGCCGACGACTACATCGCCAAGCCCATCAACCTCACCGACTTCGAAGACCGGCTCACCGCCGCGGCCCGCGGCCTCGCCACGCGAAGGAAGTACGGCATCGCCGCCACGCGACCGGGCGAGGGCTTCGAAGCCCTCAACGAGGTCACCAAGGTAGAGCCCGAGAGCCCCTCGCAGGCCACCCTCGCGAACAAGATCGTGGGCGGCAAATACAAGGTGCTGCGCCCCATCGCGTCGGGCGGCATGGGCACCGTGTGGGAGGGCCTGCACACCACCCTCGGCACGCGCGTGGCCATCAAGTTCATTCGCCCCGAGTACACCAAGGACACCGACTCGATGTCGCGCTTCGAGACCGAGGCGCGGGTCATGGCGCGGCTCCAGTCGCGCTACGCGGTGCACGTGTACGACTACGGCGTCACGCCCGGGGGCCTCCCCTACCTGGTGATGGAGTACCTCGAGGGCCGAAGCCTCACCGACGTGATCGAGAAGGACGGCGCGCTCACCCCGCAGGGCGTGGCCACGGTGATCTCGCAGGCCGCGCAGGCCCTCGAGCGCGCCCACAAGGTCGGCGTGATTCACCGCGACGTGAAGCCCGACAACATCATGCTCATCCCCGACGACGACGCCGCCGAGGGCGACGCGCCGTGGCACGTGAAGCTCGTCGATTTCGGCGTCGCGAAGGTGCTCCTCGAGACCTCCGTCCCCATCGAGGTGGAGGCGGGCCTCACGCCCTCGCCGCTGCGCAGGCCCACCGCGCGCGGCGTGCTCCTGGGCACGCCTGCGTTCATGAGCCCCGAGCAGCTCCTCGCGAGCGGCGTGGCCGACAAGCACACCGACCTCTGGGGCCTCGCGGCCTGCGCCTTCGTCGCCATGACCGCGAAGCTCCCCTACAGCGCCACCTCCCTCGGCGACCTCGTGAAGCAGGTGTGCCTCAACCCGCCGCCCGTGCCCTCGTCGCTCAACCCCGCGGCGCCGCCGGCCTTCGACGCCTGGTTCGCCAAGGCCTGCGCGTCGAACATCGCCGACCGCTTTCAGTCGGGCTCGGAGCTCGCGCGAGAGCTCCAGGCCGCCTGCGGCGTCGCGCGGCCGTCGCTCATCGCGAGCGCGCCGACGCCCCTCCCGAGCGAGTCGTACGCGCCGCCGCGGTCGCCGCCCCCCGCGCGGGCCTCGTGGGGCCCCGGCAGCCCTACGCCCGTGCGCGGCGTCGAGACGCGCGCGCGCAGCGGGTTTACGCCCGCGCCGCCGCGCGCGCCGGGCATCGCCACGGTCACGCCGGGCGGCTCGCGGGCCGCGTCGATCCCCGGCGAAGAGGCCGGCGAGCGCACCTCGCCGTCGCCGCCGCGGCACGGTGCGTTCTTCGGCCCGCCGCGCGCGAGCGACCCCGATCGAACCGTTCCCGCCGCGGCCCTGCGGGGGCGCACGCCCGCGCCCGCGTCGACGCCCGCGCCCGCGGCCAGGCCCGTCGAAGACGCATCGGCGCGCCCCGTCGAGGCCCCGAAGGAGCTCGCGCGCGTGGGGCTGCAGCGGTCGATTCCGCCGAAGGCCAACGCCGACGTGGTGGTGCGCTCGCTGCGGCCGTCGCCCGCGTCGGTTCAGGTGGTGCGAGGCCGCGCGTCGGCGCGCGAGGTGGTGCTGCGGGCCGCGCTGGTGTTCGCCCTGTGCGCCCTGGCCTTCATGCTGGGCTCACGGTTTCACGCCTAGCGCAGCGGAGAGAAGAGGCTCAGCCGCGCCTGGCGGCGATGGCCACGGAGGGCACCTTGAGCAGGCTCGGCGCGGCCTCGAGGGCCACCATGCGCCGCGCCACCTCGTGGGCGTTGCGGTGGGTGAT
>CANMAT010000337.1 GCA_947494865.1 Deltaproteobacteria bacterium | reverse complement strand
GAAGAAGCCCGCGGCGAAGAAGACGGCGGTGGCGAAGAAGCCCGCGGCGAAGATCGGCGCGCGCGCCGCGGAGGCGACGGCGAAGGCGCTCACCGCGCCGCCGAAGGTGATCACGGTGCAAGAGGAGCTCACCACGGCCGACCTGCGCGCGCGCGGCTACACGCCCGCCATGCTGAAGAAGATGCTCGCCGACGGCACCCTCGAGAAGACCGGCTACGGCTGGTATCGGTTCACCGGCGCATGACCATCTCGCCCGAATCCCCTGCGACCCCTACCGAGTCCGACGAGGGCACTCCGCTCAGCCCCGGCGCGCAGGTCGGCATCGCGGTGTTCGTGCTCCTCGTGCTGGGGTTCTCTGCGGCGATGCTCCTCTCGAGCCCCGCGTTCAAGCCCTCGCTCGCGACGGTCTCCATCGCCGCGCTCGACCGCCCCGCCGAGCAGCCCGTCGCGCTCGCTGCCAACGCGCGCGTGGGCTTCGGGCTGCGCCTCGGCGCGTACTCCTACGCGGGGCCCGACTACGTGGTGATCCGCGTCGAGCTCCTGCGCGCGGGCGCCGTCGTCGCGCAGATGCGCTGCCGCGCGTTCGACTTCGAAGGCAGCGCGGGCGGCGGCACCGCCGTCACCAGCTACAACTCCGACTGCCAGATGACGGTGCCCGCGGGCGGCGCCGATCGCGTCCGCGCGGTGGCCTCGCAGGAGGGCGCTGGGGCACTCACCGTCTCGGACGTCACGCTCCCGGTGTACGCGCCGTAGAGCGCCCTCCGCGCGCCGTGATAGACGCGAGCGCATGGCCCCTAAGCCCAAAGTCCCCTTCGCACTGCACCGCGCGCTGCGCCTCCGCGCGAGCGTCGACGTCGCCCAGGGCGTCGCGGTCGCGCTCTCGCCCGACGGCGCCCACGCGCTCGCGCTCCGCGGCGAGTGGACCGACCGCCGCGTCGACCTCGTCGCGCTCGCCGACGGCTCCGTCGCGGGCACGTTCACCCCGCCGCCCGAGTGCGCGCTCGAGGGCGTGGCGTGGTCGCGCGACGGGCGCCGCTGGGCCGCCGCGGGGCAGCGCTTCGAAGGCGACACGCGCGTCGGCCTCGTGTTCGTGGGCGACCGCGAGGGCCTCGCCCTCACCACCTCCGCGAAGCTCTCGCGCTACGGCGCGGTCTCGCGCAACGCCCTCGCGCGCGTCGCGCCGCCGGTGGTGTTCGCCCCCGACGGCGACATCGTGGTCGTGCGCATCGCGGGCGTCGACGATCGCAGCGCGATCGCTCACGTGTCGCGCGAGGGCGTGCGCGAGCAGTGGCTCCCCGCGGGCGAGTGCGACCTCTACGCCCTCGCGTTCGGCGACGACGGCGCGCTCTACACCGCCACGGGCGACGCGGGCGACGTGGGGGGCACCGCGTGGTACGCGCCCGGCGCCGACGCTCCGCGCGGTCGCGCGGTGTGGGCCGCGGGCTGCGCGCTCGTTCCCGGTCGTCGGGGCGTGTGGGTGGTCGGCATGCCGAAGTACGCGTGGCGCGTGGCCCCCGGCGCGTCGACGCCCCTCGCGCATGCAAAGCAATCGCGCCTCGATCGGGCCCGCGTCCTGCGCGCCCGCGCCAAGGGCCGGTGGGATGAGGGCTACCTCGACGACCTCATCGCGCGCATCGAGGCCGACCTCGACCGCGTCACGTACCACACGGACTACGACAGCGTTCGGGTGTGCGAG
Organism: Deltaproteobacteria bacterium; assembly: GCA_947494865.1. Classification (GTDB taxonomy): domain Bacteria; phylum Myxococcota_A; class Polyangia; order Polyangiales; genus CAISKJ01. The sequence goes on along the minus strand of CANMAT010000337.1, from coordinate 3,726 downwards.
GGCGTCGAGCCCGTCGACGGCGCGCGCTGCTTCGAACACGAGATGCTCTGGGAGACCTCGTACGCCGACCGCTTCGGCGACGACGACGCCATCGTCTCCGACGGCGTGGCCGTGGCCCTGTGGCGCGACGACGGCGCGGCCATCACGCGCACGCTCCTCGCAGACGATGTACAGCGCGCGACGCACCGCACCGCGCGCATCGCGGGCCTCTCGACGGCGGGCGACACGCTCGCGCTCTTGTGGAAGAGAGACGCGCGCGGCGCCGCGACGGCGCTCTCGCTCTTCGAAGTAGACCGCGCGGCGTTGTAGCGCCCGCTACGCGTACCGCACGCGCACCGTCTCGATGACCTTCGCGATCACCTTCTGCACCACGTCGGTGCTCGCGTCGCGCACGATCACGTAGCCGTCGCCCTCGTAGCTGTCGCTCTTGGGCGCGCCGATCGTCGGGAGCTTCGCCTCGACCACCCAGCGCCCGATGGCCTCGTTCGTCTCGTGAACGCCCGTGACCGAGGCCACGCGCCCTTCGCCCATGCCGCGCAGAAACGCGCAGCCCACAGAGTATTTGCGATGCCACGGGCCTTCGAAGACGCCGTCGACCACGGCCTGCGCCCACGCCCGATAGGCGTCGATGTCGTGCGCGAGGCCCGTCATGCGGGTGATGTTGGCGCCGGGGGGGCGCTGCGCGATCTCGCCGATGGCGAGGCTGCCGTCGCGGCGGCGAAACCACTCCATGTGGGTCATCCCGGTGTCGAGGCCGAGGGCCTTCACGGCGCCCACACCCATCGCGCGCGCGCCGTCGTAGGCGGGCCCCGAGATGTCTCGCGGGAGCACGCAGGCCCATTGGATCCAGGGGTTTTCGAGCGCCTCGAGGCACGGCGGGAGGTACCGCGAGATCGAGTGGGCGCGCACGTTGCCGTCGATGGTCATGGTTTCGAAGCTGAACTCTTCGCCGTGCAGAAACTCCTCGGCGAGCACGGGGCGCTCGGCGCTCACGTGCATCCCTTCGAGGGCGCGGCGAAACTCGCCCGCGTCGCGCACGCGGAAGGTCGCCTTGGCGCCCATGCCCGCCGGGGGCTTGAGCACCATCGGAAAGCCCGCCTCGGCCGCGAACGCCTCCGCGTCGCGCAACGACGTGATGAGCTTGTTGCGCGCCACCGGGAGGCCCGCCGCGGTGAGCGCGGCCTTCATGCGAGACTTGTCGCGGAAGAGGTCGGCCGTGCGCGGGTCGGTGCCCTCGATGCGGAAGCGCGCGCGCGCCTCGGCCACCTGCACCTGAATGGCCTCGAGGATGCTCAAGAGGCGGTGCGCGCGCCCGTGGCGACGCTGAAGGAGGTCGGTGGCGTCGGCGATGTCCTTCGCCGACAGCGGGTCGCTCACGCGCACGATGTCGTGAAAGAGCCGCGCGTCGTCGCCGTGCGGCGCCTCGTGCACGACGCCCAGCAGGCGCACGTCGTCGAGCCTGGCGACGGCGCGCACGAAGCGCAGGGTGGTTTCGAGGGGAAAGGGCGCGACGAAGATGACGTTCCTGGGCATCGGTGGTGGCCGCAGGATCGTTGACGCGCGCTGCGTCCGTCAACGACGGATGTGATAGCTTCCGCGGCCATGCGCGTAGTGTTTCTGTCTCCGTCGTATCCCCCCGAAATGCAGCAGTATACCCGCGGCCTCGCCGAGGTGGGCGCCGAGGTCTACGGCGTGGGCGACCAGCCCGCGTCGGCGCTCCCAGCCTCGCTCAAGCCGCACCTGCGCGACTGGCTCCAGGTGCCCCGCATCATGGACGAAGACGACGTGCTCGAGCGCGTCACCCAGTGGATGCGCGGGCGCACCGTCGACAAGGTGCTCGCCAACTGGGAGCCGCTGGTGATCCTCGCCGCGAAGATCCGCGAGCGCTGGGGCGTGCCGGGCATGTCGGTGGATACCGTGCATGGCTTTCGCGACAAGCAGATCATGAAGGAGCGCGTGAAGGCCGCGGGGCTGCGCGTGCCGCGCTCCGAGCGCGTGCGCAACGACGGCGAGGCCCGCGAGGCCGCCGAGCGCATCGGGTACCCGATGGTGATCAAGCCCATCGCGGGCGCCGGGAGCGCCGACACCTACAAGGTCGAGAGCGCGCGCGAGCTCGAGGCGGCCCTCGCCAAGATGCACGGCGTCACCGAGGCGAGCTGCGAGGAGTACATCACCGGCGAGGAGTTTACCTTCGACACGGTGTGCATCAACGGCAAGCCCGCGTACGAGAACATCGCGTCGTACCTGCCGAAGCCCCTGGAGGCGCGCAGCAACGAGTGGATCTCGCCGGTGATCATCACGGTGAGAGACATGTACCAGGCGCGGCTCAGGCCCGGCGTCGAGCTCGCGCGCAACGTGCTCGGCGCGCTCGGCATGGGCGACGGCTTCACGCACATGGAGTGGTTTCTCACCCCCAAGGGCGAGGCCGTGTTCGGCGAGATCGGGTGCCGCCCCGGCGGCGCGTGCCTCGTCGACCAGATGAACTACACGTCGGACATCGACCTGTTTCGCGAGTGGGCGCGCGTGGCGGTGCACGGCCGCTTCGAGGGGCCCACGGAGCGCAAATACAACGCGGGCATCGTGTTCAAGCGCGCGCTGGGCCAGGGGAGAATCACCCGCATCGAGGGCCTCAACGCGTGGAAGAGGGACTGCGGTCGCTGGGTTGTCGAAGACAAGCTGTTGCGCCCCGGCGCGCACCGCCGCGACTGGAAGCAGACGCTCCTCTCCGACGGCCACGTGCTGGTGCGCCACCCCAGCTGGGACGAGGCGCACCGCATGTCGTTCGCAGCGGCGACGGACATCACCCTGTACGCCGGCGGCTGATCGAAGAGAGTGAGCGCTCCCGTGGATGACGCAACGCTGATCGACACCTCGCGCGCGACCGGTCGCCCCTCGGCCGTGATCGTTCCGCCGACGCCCTCGATGGGCGCCTCGGCGGTGCGCACCACGGTGCTGCCGCGGGTCGAGGTGACGGGCGACACGTCGCAGCTGGTGAGCTCTACGCGCGAGCGCTTCGAGTCGGCCAACGTGCTGGGCCGCGGGGGCGTCGGCGAGGTGCTCCTCGCGCGCGACAACGACATCGACCGGCCGGTGGCCATCAAGCGCCTGCTCCCCGAGTTCGACGACCCGGGCATCGTGGCGCGCTTCGTCGAAGAGATCCGCGTGCTGGGCGCGCTCGACCACCCCAACATCGTGCCCATTCACGACGTGGGCATCGACCCCGACGGTCGGTACTACTACGTGATGAAGTACGTCGAGGGCGAGACCCTCGAGCACATCGTCGACAAGCTCATGGAGGGCGACCGCGAGTACCACGCGCGGTACACCGTCGAGCGCCGCGTCGAGATCTTTCGCCAGGTGCTCCGCGGGGTGCAGTACGCCCACGCGCGGGGCGTGATCCACCGTGACATCAAGCCCGCCAACGTGATGGTGGGCCGCTATGGTGAGGTGCTCGTGATGGACTGGGGGCTCGCGCGGCGCATCCACGCCGACGACGCGAAGTTTCCTGTCACCGACACGGCCAAGACGCTCACCGATCATCGGTCGAGCAGCGGCCCCCGCGAGGCGCGCATGCGCACGGTGGCGGGCTCGCTGCTGGGCACGCCGGCGTACATGTCGCCCGAGCAGGCGCGCGGCGACAACGACCGCCTCGACGAGCGCAGCGACATCTACTCGCTGTGCGTGATGCTGCACGAGCTCCTGACGCTCGAGCACTACCTCGCGAAG
>CANMAT010000336.1 GCA_947494865.1 Deltaproteobacteria bacterium | reverse complement strand
GGGCGTCTCGCACGAGATCACCACGAGCGAGACGCTCCCGCGCGCGGCCGCGTGGGGCGACCGCTCGCCGGACCCCGACAACGTGCGCTTCGAGGTGTGGGACCCGGGCGCGTCGACGGCGGCGCGGGCGCGCGTCGAGTCGCTCGGCACGCCCGCGTCGATCGCGCTCGCGGCGGGCGCCCTGCGCGGCCAGCTCGCCGATCTGCCGATGAGCCGCCCCGCGGAGGGCGGCGCGCTGCGCTCGCGCTTCGTGCGCCTCGTGGGCGACGACCTCGACCTGCGCGCGCCCGGTGTGCAAGGCCAGACGCTGCTCGTGGGCCTGCGCGACCGGGTGCGGGTGCGCTACCAGCGACCGGGCGTGGCGGGCGAGGCGACGGGCGACATTCGCGTCGGGCGTCCGGGCAACGAAGACGGTCCCCTCGCGGCGCGGCGCGCGCGCTGGCACGTCGTGGTGATGCGCCAGCGGGGCGACCGCGTGGGGCCCGTGGTGGGCAACGACGACGCGGGCGCGATGCGCATCGCGCGGCGCCAGGTCGAAATCGCCAACGAAATCTATGTGCAGTGCGCCATGACCTGGGGCGACCCCGCGCAGGCCGACGTGTCGATCGTCGAGCCCGCGCGCGACGCGCTGCTCTCGGTGGGCGACAACGACGGCTTCGAGGCGTCGGGCGGCGCGGTGCGGGTGACGGTCAACAACGTCGCGGTGGGCCCCGTGCGGCAGGAGCCCGGGTGGCAGCCCGTCGATACGGCGCGGGCCCTCGCGGCGGCGATTCGCGCGCGCGGGTTCGCCGTACGCGTCACCGAGAACCCGCGCACCGACTACGGCGCGTGGGGCAGCGCAGACCTCGTCGCGCGCGATCGTCAGGGGAGGCTCGCGAGCTTCGCCCCGGTCGCGGGCGCGGCCCTGTCGACGGACGCGCGGCAGTCGGTGACCGTCGGCCGCGTCGACCTGCTCGACGGCATCGACGAGTTCAACAACCTCAACTCGGCGTCGGGCACCCTCGAGGAGCGCGCGCTCATCAAGCCGCTCACCGACGACGACCCGAGCACCATCGACCTCTTCATGATCAACCGCTTCGCGCGCGGGACGCGCATCGGCGAGGCCTTCGTCGAGGGCGCCACGGGGGCGATCGTGAACGGGCTGCTCATCGACCGCGCGGGCATCTCGGCCGAGCGCGAGGCGTGGACGCAGTCGCACGAGGCCGGACACATTCTGCTCGACCAGCCGTGGCACCCCGACAACATGGGCCCCGACCGTCCGTGGCTGCTCATGGACGCCGACGCGAGCCTCCCGGCCGTCACGGGTCCCAAGCGCCTCACGGCCGACGAGTGCGCGCGCATCCACCAGCAGAGCGGCGTGGGTACGGTGCCGTCGATCCTCGCGCGCTACGACGTGGCGCGTCCGTCGGCGCGCGCTGCGGAGTTTGTCGCGTGGCCCCGCGAGGCGCTGTACCCGCGCGGCGACACGTCGACGGCGCCGTCGGCGCCGGGCGGGCCGAGGCCCGCGGCGCCTGCGCGCGCGCCCGACCCGACCGCGGCCGAGGTGGGCGTGACCCTGCGCGAGTAATCAGCGACGGGCCGGCGGGATGACGCTCGACCCGGGGCGGATGAGCCCCGCGCCGCAGGTGCCCGCCCAGCCCTTGAGCTTCGCGCCCACGAATGCCGCTGCGATGGCACCCGTGAGAAAGAGGGCCACGAGGCGAAAGAGAAAGCGTCGGTCGCGCTCGACGGGCACGAGCGTGCTCTCGTCGACGGCGCCCGTAGAGACAATTTCGGGGTCTTCGTCTGCCATGTCGGGGCTCTGCTGCGCAGCCTATACCACCACGCCGCGCTACGCCGAGACGACCGACGCGAGGGCGAGCGCGAGCGAGCAGCTCATGGCGTCGGGCTCGAGGTCGCGCTGGCGGCGCGTGACCCGCTGCGTGCCCGACACGGGGCGCCGCGCGGCGCGCTCGGCGGTGGCCTCGGGGCTGTGCGTGCGCTTCACCGACGCGCTCGCTGCGGCGGCGTCGACGGCGCGGCGGAGCTGCTCGCGGGCCTCGTGCATGCGCCACGCGATGGTGCCTTCGGTGGTGCCGAGCACGGCCGCCGCCTCGGGGTGGCTCAGCCCCTGGAGGGTGGTGAGCACCACCGTGGTGCGCAAGAGGGGCGAGAGGCGATCGAACGCGTACACGAGGTGGGCGTAGGTCTCGCGGAGCTCGAGGGCCCGCGCGGGGGCGCCGCCCGCGTCGACGGCCACGGCGAGCGCGACGCGGGGGTCGTCGAGGTCGACGCCCTGACGCACGCGGCGCTGCTGAATCACCTGGAGCGAGCGGTTGAGGGCGATGCGGTAGATCCAGGTGAAGAACGCGCTGCGGCCTTCGAACTCGGTGAGGCGCTGAAAGGCCTTGAGAAACACGTCTTGCGCGATGTCGTCGGCGTCGTTGGCGCTGCCTGTGAGGTGCAGCGCGAGGGCGAGGATGCGCGGGCGATAGCGGTGCACCAGGGCGTTGAAGGCGCGTACATCGCCGGCGCGGGCGGCGTCGACGAGGTCGCGGGGCTCTTCGACGGGGGTGATGTCGGGCGCGGTCGAGACGCGGCGGCGGGCGCGCGCGGCGGCGGGGAGCGGCGGCGGGGTGACCGAGGGGGCGCGTCGGGGCTGCGCGCGCAGCAGGGCCTCGGGCGGCAACGGCGGGGGCACGGCGCGCGTGGGCACGTCGAGCTCGAGCGCCTCGGAGGAGACCTCGGCGACCACGTGAGCGCGGAGAGCCTCCGGGGGGAGCGGCGGCGGGAGGCGCCTGGGACTGGGGGCCATGGAGGTTCGATCGCGCAAGGCGCGTTGCCTTGGGTACACGAATGCAGGACGCGTGCTCATGTCCACGAAACCAGGAAACGGTAGCGCCCGGGGGAGACCACCGTGACCGTGGTGGGGGTCGGGCGGCGCCGGAGCATCTGCACGACGCGGTCGCTCCAGCCGGCGATCACGAGCGGGAGGCGCGGGGGCACTGCGGGGTCGAGGAGCTCGCCCACGAGGTGGTCGTCGGCCTCTGTGAGCACGGTGAACTCGCCCGAGGTCGACTGGCGCGAGAGGATGGTGCTCGCGCGGCGGAACACCATGGCGGGCGTCGCGAAGCCAAGAAAAATTCGGTAGATCTTGTGAATCTGAAACTCCGCTGCGCGCTCTCCGAGGCGTCGAAACTCGGCCTCGGAGCCGCGCGTGGCGGCGTCGAGGGCGTCGAGGAGCGCGTGCAGGTGGCGCCGCGGGTACCATTGGTTGGCGAACACGGGCTCTTCGAAGAAGTGACGGTCCTCGGGCGCGAGGGCCTCGAGCACGGCGGCCCACGTGCGCGGCTGCGCCTGCAGCCCGTGGAGGTAGGAGAGCAGTGCGTACCCCTTGACCTCGGAGGCGTCGGGGTGGGGCGTGCTCATCGTCGGGAGCATACCGCCATGGCTGAGGTTGCGCGGAATTCCTTCAGGATCGCTACGGTCCGGCTCAAGTCGCCGCGCGTTTCGTCGATCCAGAGTGGCAGAAGGTAGACATTCGATGAAGCGTTGGACCTGGGAGTCGATCGGTAGGCGCGGTGGCATGGTGATCTGCGAAGGGCCCATGTCGCTGTCGGTTCAGTGGCCCAGCGAGGGCGGGTGCGTAGCCCAGTGGTGGTTCGGCGGTCGGTGCGTGATGCAGGTTTCACCGGGCCTCGCGTGACGGTCTCACGCGCTCGCGGGCGAGCCAGCCGACGAGCGCGTCGTTCACGGCGTCGGGCCTCTCTTGCTGCACGAAATGGCCGCACGCGGGGATGCGGCGAATCACGAGGTCGCGGGCGTAGCGCGTGTGCTGGGCGATGAGCTCATTGCCGAGCACGGCGTCTTGCTCGCCCCACAGCAGGAGCCCCGGCTGCTCGATGACGGGATACGTCGGCAGCGCCCCGCGAAGCGCGCGTCGCACCGCGCGGCGGTAGTACGCGAGCATCGGGCGCACCGAGTCGGGCGTGGCCGCGCCCTCGCGCAGGGCGCGCACCGTGTCGGGCGGCAGCGGCGTGCCCAGGCCCTCGAAGCGACGGATGATGGACTCGCCCCCGTCGCGCGCGATGAGCCGCTCGGGCAGCCACGGGATGTTGAAGAAGAGCATGTAGCTGCTGCGCGAGAGCTGGCTCCACGAGCGACGAAACGTGTCGTTGAGCACCGCGGGGTGCGGGCAGTTGAGCACCGCGTAGCGCTTCACGTGGCGAGGGAAGCGGCTCGCCGCCTCCCACGTGATGCCGCCGCCCCAGTCGTGGCCGACCACGGTGGCGGAGTCTTCGCCGAGCGCCTCGATGAGGGCCGCCACGTCGCCCGCGAGCTCGGGGAGCTCGTAGCCCTCGTCGGGCTTGTCGCTCTGGCCGTAGCCCCGCAGGTCGGGCGCCACCACGCGCCAGCCCGCCGCCGCGAGCGCCGGGATCTGCCGTCGCCACGAGAACCACCGCTCGGGAAACCCGTGGAGCATGAGCACCAGCGGCCCGCTGCCCGCCGTGGCGTAGTGAAACCGCACGCCCCGCGCCACCACCGACGACTCCCGAAACACGTCGCTCATCGCACCCGCCACTCTCTTTCGCGCTACGTCTCGCGGCCGCGGGCACGATACAACAGCGCCACAAAATCGGAGGTGTCTCGCGTGGTGGCAAGCATTCAGCTCGAGGGCAAGGTCGCGATCGTAACGGGCGCGAGCCGCGGCATCGGCGAGGCGATCGCGCACACGTTCGCCGCCCACGGCGCAAACGTGGTGGTCGCCTCACGCAAGATCGAGGGCGTGCGCGCGGTGGCCGACGCCATCGGCGAGCGGGCCTTCGCGGTGGCCGCCCACACGGGCCACGAGGCGCAGTGCGAGGCGCTCGTGCGCGCCGCGATCGAGCGCTTCGGCCGCGTCGACGTGCTGGTGAACAACGCGGCCACCAACCCCTACTTCGGCCCCATGATCGACACCGACGGCGGCGCGTGGATGAAGACCTTCGAGGTCAACCTCCAGGGCTACTTCTGGATGGCCCGCGAGGTCGCGCGGCACCTCCGCGGCCGCGGCGCCGGCGGCTCGATCGTGAACGTGGCCAGCGTGGCCGGCCTCGAGGCCGCGCCGATGCAGGGCGTGTACGGCGCCACCAAGGCCGCCGTCGTCTCGATGACGAAGACCCTCGCGTACGAGCTCGGCGGCTCCAACATCAGGGTGAACGCGCTCGCGCCGGGCCTCATCGAGACGCGCCTCTCGGCCGCCATCGTGCAGAACGACGCGATCGTCGCCGAGGTGCTCCGCAAGACGCCCCTCGGCCGCTACGGCCAGCCCGACGAGATCGCGGGCGGAGCGCTCTTTCTCGCCAGCGACGCCGCCTCGTTCATGACGGGGCAGGTGATGGTGATCGACGGCGGCATGACGTCGTGCTGACGTTCGCATAGAGTCGCGCGCGTGAAGACGCACGCGATCGTGGGCTTC
>CANMAT010000335.1 GCA_947494865.1 Deltaproteobacteria bacterium | reverse complement strand
TACCTCGCACGACGAAGCACCCTACAGCCCACCGATCAAGATGGCAGCACCCAAGAAGACCGCATCGAAGACCACCAAGGCGCCCGCGAGCAAGCCCGTCGCGAAGAAGGCGCCCGCGAGCAAGCCCGTCGCGAAGAAGCCCGCGGCGAAGAAGGCGCCCGCGAGCAAGCCCGTCGCGAAGAAGGCGCCCGCGAGCAAGGCGCCCGCGAAGAAAGCGTCCGCGAAGAAGGCGCCCGCGAGCAGGGCGCCCGCGAAGAAGGGCGCCGCGAAGAAGGTGCTCACGACGGGCGCTGTCGCGAAGCCCAAGAAGGGCGCGAAGAAGGCGGGCCACGTCGAGGCGCCGGCCGCGCCGAAGAAGCTCACCCTCAAGATGGGCTCGGCGAAGACGATGGCGGCGAAGAAGATCGCCGCGAAGAAGAAGGCGAGCGCCAAGAAGATCGACATGCACGACACGGGCGCCACGGTGCCCGAGCGCCTCTCACCGGCGGTGGTCGAGGCGGCGAAGTCGCGCGAGGAGGTGCGCCGCGACGCGTCGCGCGAGCTCGCCAAGCTCGTCGCGATGGCGGGCCTCGACAAGAAGGCCGAGCGCATCGAGATCATCGACGTGTGCGACAAGGCCGACTACACCGATTTTCTGGTGCTCATGTCGGGGCGCAGCGACCGTCAGGTGCAGGCCATCGCGCAGGGCATCGAGGGCGCTGTCGAAGAGCGCGGCGAGCGCGCGCAGCACGTCGAGGGCCTGCGCCAGGGCCAGTGGGTGATCGTCGATTTCGGCGACGTGCTCGTGCACGTTTTCCTCGAAGAGGAGCGTCGCCACCGCGACCTCGAGAGCCTGTGGATGGACGCGCGCCGCGTGCCCCTCGAGCTCGACCCCACCAAGACCCGCGCCTAGCGCGCAGCCCTTTACCATCGCCCTCCCATGAAGCTCGTGATCGCCGCGATGGGGCGCGCCAAGGAGCCCGAGCTCCGGGTGCTCCTCGACGACTACTATGGCCGCATTCGAAGGTACGCCGACTTCGAAGAGGTGGAGGTTCGCGACGAGCGCGTCGACAAGGCCACGGCGGCCTTCGAGCGCGTGCTCGCTCCCCACGGGGCGCGCGCCGAGCTCGTGGCCATGGAGGTCACCGGCGAGCGCCTCACGAGCGAGGCCTTCGCCGCGCGCATCGACGACGCCATGCGCCGCGCCGTGGTGCCGGTGTTCGCCATCGGGGCCGCCGACGGGCTCCCCACCGCCCTCTCATCGCGCGCGAAATGGAAGCTCTCGCTCGGCGCCATGACCCTGCCCCACCGCCTCGCGCGCCTCGTGCTCGCCGAGCAGCTCTACCGGGCGTTTTCGATCATCAAGGGCGAGCCCTACAACCGTTAGCCCGCGCGCTTGCGCAGCAGCGTGCGAAACGACCGCAGCGCCATCGTGGGGTTGGGGTCGCCGATGAAGCGCTGCAAGAGCCCGAGGTCGAGCGTGGGGAGCATCATGCTCTGGCCCACGCGCACGTAGGCGTTCTTGTGGAGGGCGTGCACGGTGAGAAAGCGGCCCTTCCACGTCCACACCTCGCGCACGCCGAGGGGGCCGTAGATGGCGAGGCGGTCGAGCGCGCCGGCGGCCCACTCGACCTCGATGGCGAGGTCGGGCACCTTGGGCTCGCGCAGGCCTACCACGTAACAATCATCGGGCTCGATGGCGCGGCGCGCCTGCGGGTCTTTGATGGTCCACGACCCGAAGCCCTTGATGTTTACCTGAACCTCTTCGGCCCAGGCCTCGACGAGGCGGGTGATGTGCTTCTTGATGGCAGCGTGCGCGACGCCGGGGCTGAGCAGCTCGAGCTCGCCGTCGTGGTAGGCGATGCGCGGGGCCGTGTGCTCGCCACGGATCGCGAGGATCATTTCGTACTGCGCCCAGGTGACCCCGTGCAGACGCACGAGGTTGTCGTGGTCGCGCTCGCTCGGGGCCTCGGGGGGCGCGTCGTCGCGCGTTGGCATAAGGGCTCGCGACCCTATCACGAAGCGCGACGGGGGCGTTACAGCAGGCCCTCGATGGTGGAGGCGAGCTCGGCCTCGCTGGTGGTGCCCGCGTGGCGGTAGCGCACGTTGCCCTCCCCATCGACGATGATCAGGGTGGGGAGCCCCTGGATGCCCCAGCGCTGCGAGGCCTCGCCGCGGGCGTCGTACACGAGCGGGTACTCGATGCCGTACTGCGCGCGAAACGGCGGCACCACCGAGGGGCCGGCCTCGTCGACGTTGACGCCCACCACCGAGAGGCCGCGGCTCTTGTAGCGCTGGTGGAGGCGCGCGAGCACGGGCGTCATGACCCGGCAGGGGCCGCACCAGGTGGCCCAGAAATCGATGATCACCGGGTGGCCGCGCAGGTCTTGGAGGCGCACGCGCTCGGCGCCGAGCTCGCCGCGCTCGTCGATGACGGCGAGGTCGAGCGCGGGCGCGGCCCCCTGGTTCGAACGCCGAAAGATCACGAAGGCCATGACCGCCGCGAGGCACAAGCCCAGCACGGGGTAGAGCACCCGCTCGGAGAGGAGCTTGTCGACCAGCGTCTCGTCGGGGCCATCGCGCTCAGCCATCGTGGCCTCGAACATCACACCTCTCGCGCCCGCAGGGCAAGCGCGGCCCATGCGTTGACGCGCGCCGACCCTTCGTCGGATACACCCGTCGCCGAAGGGATCGAACGCACATGGGACTCGTCGCCGACGCGCTGACCGACTGGGCCGACTCGCACGACATGCAATGGAGCCGGCGCGACGCCGCCGTGGCCTGGGCCGCCGCGCAGGGCGACGACCTTCGCGCGGCCTGGGAGCGCTGCCCCCGCGCCGACGACCTCATGGCCCTCGCGGGCGTGCTGCAGCCGCCGATGGCGCGGGTGGTGATCACCGCGGGGCGCCTCGCGCGACCGGTGTTGGCGCTCACCGAGAAGCGCGACGCGCTCGCCACGCGCGCCGTGTACCTCGCCGAGACGTGGGGCGCCGCCAACGCGCGCGCCGCGAAGACCGTGGGCGAGCAGCTCGCGGCGCACATGACCCGCACGGGCGCGCGCTACCACGAGAGCCGTCGGCGGCTCACCGACGCGAGCGTCGACACCCTCGGCGCGATGGTGCGGGCCGAGGTGGCGCTCCACGGCGAGCGGCTCCGCGCGATGAGCGACGGGGGCGACGTGTCGTGGGTCGAGGCCGAGGCCTCGCGGATGCTCACGGAGGCCGCCTCGGTGGCGAAGCTGCGCGCCTTCGGCCGTCAGGCGTGCCTCGCGCAGCGCGAGATGGCGCGCGTGACGGCGCTCGCGGCGACGCTCGAGCTGTGCCGCGCGGCCGAGAGCGCGCACGCGGCCCTGCGCTCGATGGGCGCGCTCTCGGCGATGAGCGACGGCGAGCGCGCGGCCGTCGACGACGCCCTGGTGAACGAGCTCGCGGCGGCCTCGGTGACGGCCGAGTGCAGCGTGTACGGGCTCGTCGCGGGCGCCCTGGGCATGGCGGCCGAGGCGCACGCGCGCGCGGCGGTGGCGGCGTGGTGCGACGCGCCCGACAGCGGGTTTCTGCGCGCGGCGGCCACGGGGGTGTGCGAGGCCGCGGCGCACGGGCTCACGCGCCCGCAGGAGCCGCTCACCACGCTCACGCTGCACGTCGCGATGGAGCGCGTGATCGAGGGTGAGCGCACACAGCGGCTGCGCGCGATGGCCGAGGCGATGCGGCGAGAGATCCCGTGGGAGGTGCTCGCGCGCCGCGATCGGTACGCGTGACCTTAGAGGGTGTTGACGTGTAACCCCCCTCTTACGGGGTGCCGCAGGTGTCGCCGGTGAGGCCTCGGATCCAGCGCTCGACGAGGTCGGCGCCGAAGGGGTCGTTGAAGTTGGTGCCCACGGTGGGCATGCGGGCGCGCGGGTCGCTGGTGCGCATGCGAAAGAGCATCACCGAGCGCTCGGGGTGACCGGGCACGAGGTCGTAGTCGAGGCCGCCCGATCCGCTGCCGGCCATGGCGGGTCGGCGGCACACGCCGAGGTTGCTCGGGCGCGTCTCGCTCACCTCGAGGTTGAGCCCCGTGACGCTGGCCATGGAGCGGTCGCGCGGGTTGTGGCAGTGCCCGCAGTTGGCGTGCAGATAGGCCCGCGCGCGCGCCTCGACGGGGGCGCCCTCGTCGTGCACGTCGGGGAAGTGTGAGCGCATCGCGGCGGGCGGAAGGGCTCCGTCGAACCACCCGCGGGCGGCCATGGCGTCGAGCTGGTTGACGCCGTCGGCGCCCGCGCGATCGAGCTGGTCGGTGCGCATGGCGAGGGCGTCGGTGAGCCCGCGCTGTCCGTGGCACGTGAGGCACTGGTTGGTGTTGGGAACGATGTACTCGTTGGTGCGCGTGGCGCCGGCCTCGTCGATCCACGAGACGTTGACCGGCGGGGCGGCCACCTGGCGCACGGCCTCGGTCTGCGCGGCGTTCCACACGTAGGTGTGGGGCACGAGGCCGTCGCGCGTGCGCACGAGGATGCGCGTCTCGAGGAGCCGGTACCCCAGCGCGAGGTTTCGCGCGTCGCGGGGGTACGAGAAGGTCTTCACGAGCACGGCGCCCTCGGGGAGCGTCCACGCGCCGTCGGGGCGGTACGTGATGCGGCGCCCGGGAGGGATCGCAACGAAGCGAAACTTGGCGGTGAAATCGGAGAAGAGCGGCGCGTTGACCGTGTACGGGAGCACGTTGTCGGCGGGCGTCTGCGCGACGGGGTCGCGAAAGAGGCGCCACTCGGCGAGCGTGCGGTAGGGCTCCTGCGGGAGCGCGGCGAAGCCCGTGGCGGGGGCCACATCGGCGCCGTCGCCGCACGACGAGAGGAGCGCCGCGAGGGCGATGGCGCAGCGGCGGGTCATGGCGCGACGGGCCACCACGACGCGACGTCGACGGCCACGTCGGCGAAGGGGGCGATGCGCGCGTCGGTCTCTTCGCTGTACACGCCCACCTCGAGCCACTGGCCCTCGTGGAGCTTGTGCGCGGTGACCACCATCGCCTCGTTGTCGACGAGCCACATCCACGCGACGCCGACGCGCGCGTAGTAGGGGCTCTTCACCAGCATGTTGTAGCGCCGCGTGGTGGGAGACAGCACCTCGCACACCCAGTCGGGCACCACACGAATGGGCGCGTCGGGCGGGAGCGCGGGCAGCCGCTCGCGGCGCCACCCGGCGACGTCGGGCGAGATCTCGGGCGCGCCGGGGAGCTCGATGCCCGGCTCGGGCAGGATCCACCACCCGCCCGGACCGCCGCGCCCCCGCTCGTAGGCGGGCTCGTAGTCGGAGTGGACGCGCCCCGCGACGCTCTGATGGCGGCCGCGGGGGCGTGTCATCGCGTAGAGCACGCCGTCGATGAGCTCGCCCTTCATGCTCGGCGGGAGCGCCTCGAGGTCGGCCATCGTGGCGGGTTGAACGAGGTTGCGTGCGGCGGCCGTCATGGCGCCGAAGTTATCACAACTGCCTTC
>CANMAT010000334.1 GCA_947494865.1 Deltaproteobacteria bacterium | reverse complement strand
GGTCGAAGAGCCGCGGGAGCGCGTCGAGGGGGATGCCCGGGCCGTTGTCGACGACCGAGAGCGTGGCCTCGTCGCCGTCGCGCGCGACCGAGAGGGCGAGGCGGGGTGCGGGCACCGACGCCTCGGAGAGCGACTGCACCGCGTTGGACAGGAGGTTCACCGCCACCTGCGTGAGGCGCCGCGCGTCGCCCTCGACGACGGCCACGCCGGGCGCGAGGTCGAGCGCCACGGTGATGTTCGACGGCCGCGGGACGCGCCCGAGGGCGTCGCGCGCCACCGCGGCGAGGTCGACGGGGGCGCGGGAGATGGGTCGGTTGCGCACGGTCTCGAGGAGGTCGTTCACGATGGCGGTGGCGACGGCCACCTGCTCGCCGATGCGCCGGAGCTGTCGCTGCGCGCGCTCGTCGCTGCCCATGCGCTCGTTCAAGATGAAGAGCGACGTCTCGATGACGGCGAGGGGGTTGCGGAGCTCGTGCGCCACGCCCGCCGAGAGCTGCCCCGCGCTCGCGAGACGCTCGACGCGCAGGAGGCGGTCTTCGAGGGCCCGCGCGTGCTCCTGCAGGGCCTCGTGGACGGCGGCGCTCACGCGGTCGCGCAGGGCCTCTTCGGGCGCCACCGCGGCGAGCGCCTCCACCACGTTCTGCGTGACGCGCGCTCGCAGCGCGTCGACGAGCGCCTCGGCGGGAGGAAAGGTCGAGGTCGCCTTGGATTCGTTGCCCACGGTCGCGCAATGCTGCCCACGCGCGGGCCGCGAGGCAATGGGCTCAGTGAAGCGTGTGCTCGGAGCCGTCGTGGGAGACGCGCGGGAGGTCGTCGGGTGCGCGGCGCACGGGGAGCATCACGTCGTTGGCGGGGGCCTCGACGGGCAGGTCGGTGCGCGCGTCGATGGGTTGCGGCACGAGGCGCAGCGCGGGGCGCGTGAGGAACATCCACCGGCTGCGGCGGGCGCTCTCTTCGGTCTCCCAGCGGGCGAGGGTGGCGCGGTTCTTCAAGCGGCGGCGAACGAGGGCGGCCACCACGAGCACGGCGCCGCCGATGGAGAGGAGCCCGGTGCCGGCCCACAGCGGCGCGAAGGCCACGCGGCCGTCGAGGTCGCGGCGCCACTCCTCTTCGACGCGCGCCATGGAGGCCCCGTAGGTCTGCGCGAGGGCCTCTTCGAAGGGCATGCGATCGCGGAGGTGGTCGATGAGAATCGAGAAGCGCGTGGCCCCATCGATGCGCAGGAGGTACCCCACAAAATCGGTAGACTCGGCGTAGGCGACGTTCACCTCGTCGGCGCCCTCGGAGAAGCCCTCGTCGAGGCGGCGCAGCGGGGCGAGGCGGCCCGTCCAGCTCGCGGACGCGAGCTCTTGAAAGCGCTCGAAGGTGTGCTCGTCGGCCTGATGCACGGCGATGCCCTCGGAGAGCCATCGGGGGATGTCGGCGTGGTTGGTGGCCTCGGCGAGGAGCAGGTGCGAGAGCTCGTGGCGGAGCACCTGCGCCACGTTGCTCGCGGCCCATGTGCGCGGCGCGCTCGCGGACACCAGCGCGAGGCGCGCCGAGGCGTACGCCACCCCCACGGCGTAGGCCGGGGGAGGGAGCTCGCGGGGCGCGAGGCGGCGCATCATCTCGGGGTCGGCCACGAGGCGCACGGCGAGGGGCGGGATCTCTCGCATGCCGAACTGCGCGGCCACGGAGCGGGCGTCGCTCTCGGCGCGGCGCAGGGCGATTTCGACCACGGGCTTGAGCGCGCGCGGGTACGAGATGGTGAGCGGGCCGTGGCGCTCGGTGACGTGATCGAGGGGGAGGGGCGGTACGGTGAGGGAGCCTGCGGGGAGGGCGCTGTCGACGAGGTCGCGCGGGCCGCGCGCTGCGACGCGGGCGGCGAGGTCGGTCGTCTGCGCTCGGGCCTCGCGCGCGCTGAGCATCAGGGTGATGGCGAGCAGCGCGAGCGCCACGAGGCGACGTAAGACATTCATGGGACTCCGGGGTGAACGACCGTGACGCGTGTGGTGCTGGTGGTCGCGCCGTCCTGCGCGAGAAAGTAGGCACCCACTACGGCCAGCGCAACTCCGCCCACGGCGACCCAGGGCCACGCGGTGCTCCACGCGCTGCGCTGCGGCGAGCGCGCTGCGGGCGCCGCGCGACGATCGACCGCGGCCGTACGATTCGCTGCGGGAGAGGCCGCGCCCGCCGCGGGTTGCGCGCCCCCATCGGTCGCAGGCGCGCCCGCGTCGGCGGCGGACGCGCTGCGCGCGGCGAGGGCGGGCACCACCACGGCGTCGAGCGTGGCGGCGTCGATGGCGGCGAGCTCGCGCGAGGCGGGCCACGTGTGTTGCACCGGGTCGTACACGCGCACGAGGGTGCCCGCGGGTCGCGCCATGAGCTCGACGACGAGGCCGCAGCCGAGGCGCGCGGCGACGCCGTCGAGCGCGGCGGCGTCGCGGTCTTCGCCGCGGAGGGCGCGGCGCGCGGCGGCGAGGTCGGCCACGTCGGAGGCGGCGACCACGGCCTCTCCGCGGAGGGCGGCGCGCGCGTCGGCGTCGGCCACGCCGCGGAGGCCCTCGCGGCGCGACAGGGCGTCGGTGAGGGCGTCGGCGGAGGCGCGCACGGCCTCGTCGGGGTCGCCCGCGACGGCGACGCAGACCTTGGGACCGGGCGGGTCGGCGAAGGCCGCGGGCGAGGCGAGCAGCAGGGCGGCGAGCGCGGCGGAGCGGGCGGTGCGGGCGGTCATTCGTCGTCCTCGTCGATGTCGTGGCGGGGCGTCGGCGCGGGGGCGTGCGCGGGCGCGAGGGAGTGGCCGAGCACCGCCTCGGCGTAGGCAGGGCGGGGCTTGAGCACGTCGTCGGGCAGGAGCCACTCGGGCTTGAGAAACACCTCGTCGAGGTACAGGCCCTGCGGCGGCGCGGTGATGCCCGAGCGCGTGCGGTCGCCGTCGGCGAGGCGCGCGCGCACGGTGCCCGCGGGGAGCCGCGCGCGCCCCACGTCGACGAGCGTGCCCGTGATGATGCGCACCATGTTCTTGAGGAAGGCGGTGCCCTCGACCTCGATGGCGACGAGCCCCTCGTGGCCGTGCCAGCGCGGGAGCACCGCCACGCGCCAGATGTGCCGCACGGCGCTCACGCGGTCGCAGTCGGCGGCGCGAAACGCGTTGAAGTCGTGCATCCCTACGAGGGCGTCGGCCTCGTGCTGCATGAGCCCGAGGTCGAGGTCGCCCCAGAGGTGCCAAACGCGCTCGCGCAGGAGCGGGTCGCGCACGGGCGTGGCGAGCAGGAGGTAGCGGTAGCGCTTGCCGGCGGAGGCGCGCCGCGGGTCGAAGTCGTCGTGGGCCACGCGCGCGTCGAGCACCGCGATCTGCGGCGGGAGCTTCGACGTGAGGCCGAGGCGCCAGCCCTTCTCGGGGATGGTGGCCTTGGTGCGAAACGACACCACCTGGGCGCGCGCGTGCACGCCCGCGTCGGTGCGCCCCGAGGCGCGCATGATGATGGGCTCGCACGCGATCACGCTGGCGGCGATCTCGAGGTGCTCCTGCACGGTGGCGACGCCGCGCTGGCGCTGCCAGCCCGAGAGGCCGGTGCCGTCGTAGCGCACGATGAGTCGAACGGTGGGCATTGGGGGGTCGTAGCCTCTCGCTGGGGCGCAAAGGGGTACCACAGCCGCCGCGACCGTTGGCGACGACGGCGCCGCCTCCTCCGTTGACGCCCGCCGCGGGCGCGACGGCGCTTTGCGAGGGCGCGTGGCGCCTTGACAAGCGGCGGTCATGGGTGCGAATCCCGACGGAGATTTGACGGAGTGTCTGCGAGGGGAGCGACGACGTGCAGAACGGCAACGAAGAGTCGGAGATCGAACGCGCCGCGGAGATGGTCGAGTCGATGATCCGCAAGCAGGGCATCGACCCCGAGACGGTGCGCATGTCGCCGCCGGGGCAGGGCCGCGCGTGGTCGCTCATGCGCGGCAGCGCCGCGGTGGCAGTGTTCCTCCGCCCCGCGCGCGACGGCGAAGACGCGCCGCGGCTGCGCATCGTGTCGCCGATCATCAAGGTCGAAGAGGGCGTGCGCCCCGAGCTGTACAAGACCCTCCTCGAACTCAACGCCTCGGGCCTCGGCGGCATGGCCTTCGGCCTCCATCAAGACCGCGTGGTGGTCGTGGCCGAGCGCCGCACGCGCGACCTCGAGCCCACCGAGGTCTCGCACCTCATCGAGCGCGTCGGCGTCGTGGCCGACCACTACGACGACCAGCTCATCGCCCGCTACGGCGGCGTCAAGGTCAGCGACCTGCCGTGACGTGACCGCGCGCGCGCGCCCGCACGTCGCCGCGGCCGTGGGGCTCGCGCTGTGCGCGCCCCGCGCCGCGCGCGCCTTCGACGCCGAGGTGCGCGCCGACACGCAGGCCCAGGCCTACCAGGTGCGCGGCCCCGGCGGCGCCCCCGTCCTCTCGCTCCGACGCTTCACCGAGACCCTCACGCTGGGCGCCGTCGAGCGCACGCGCCGCGGCGTCGTGTGGTCGATCCGCGCGCGGCTCCGCGTCGACAGCGATTTCGGCTCAGCGTGCGACCCCACCGGCGACCGCTGCCTCGACGAGCTCAACCGCTCGCGCGCCGCCGAGTTCGCGCCGCTCTTCGCGCGCCGCACGCTCGACCTGCCCTTCGGCTACGTCGAGGGCGCGGGCCTCTTCGCGGGCGCCGCCACGGTGCGCCTCGGGCGCCAGCTCGTGGCCGACCCGCTGGGCTTCTTTCTCTTCGACGGCGCGCGGGCGAGGCTCACCGTCGCCGACCGCGTGGTGTTCGAAGCCTACGGCGGCCTCGAGACCCGCACGGGCTTCCCCCTCTCGAACGGGCGCTACGAGCGCGACGGGATCGCTCGCGCGGACCGCACCGGGTGGGACGCTACGCTCGCCTCGCGCGTGCGAGACCGCGCCGCGGCGGGCGCCCTCGCGGCGGCCGTCGAGACCGCGGGCGACGGCCCGCTATTCGCCCGCGCCACCTGGCGCCGCGTGTGGGGCGACGACGGCGTGGCCGAGGAGAAGGTCGGCGCCGCCGTCGACCTCACGCTCTCGCCGCGGTGGCGCGCCTACGCCGACGGCGTGTATGCCGTACCGCAGCGAACCATCGCAAACCTGCTCGTAGGATGTGCATTCGGCGACGACGACGGCCGATCGTTCGGGGCCGAACTATCGCGCTGGCGCCCCACCTTCGACCTCACCTCGGTGTGGTCGTCGTTCTGGACCGACCCCACCGACGACGCGCGCGTGCGGGGGGAGCTCCCCCTCGGGCGCGGTGTCACCTTCGTGGGGGCCGCCTTCGGGCGCCGCTACGCGCTCTCCGAGAGCCCGAGCTCGCCGGGCTCCGTCGCGCTCCCCGACGCGTGGGCGGGCGGCGGCGACGCGGGCCTCGTGCTGCGCCGCGCGCGCTTCGACGGCGCGCTGCGCGCCCACGGCGAAGGGGGCGAGCTCGGCGCGCGCGCGGGGGCCGACCTCACGGGCCGCGT
>CANMAT010000333.1 GCA_947494865.1 Deltaproteobacteria bacterium | reverse complement strand
TCGCGAAGCGCGGAACCTGCCCCCCGAACACCAGCCCCGACTCGGGCGCCACCGACGAGAAGCCCGCGCCGAAGAGGTTGAGCGACGTGACCGTTGAGCTCGACTCGCGCGTCACCGTGACGGTGCCCGTGGTGGTCTCCGACGAGCTCGTGATGCTGTTGTAGGCGAACCCGAAGGCGCGCTCGACGCTCACGCGCACGTGGCCGCCCGACTGCGCCGAGGCGCCCGTGGCAAACGAGACGAGCGCGAGAGTCACCGCGACGAGGTGTGTCTTCATGGGAGGGCGTTCTCGGGGGTCGAAGAGGGCGATCCGGTAGCGGTTACTGCGACGCGGGACGCGGCGCGATGAACGAGCACGTCGCGCGCTCGGCGCACTGGTGCTCGCTCGGGTGCGAGCGGTAGTAGACGTCGGCGCCGTCGGTCGCAAAGAACTGACCGATGGTGTGCAAGAGGTACGTCTCGCCGCGCCACGGATCCGACGGGTTGGGCAGCGCGAAGGAGTGCGTCCCCTGCGGGCGGAGGTACGCGTTGAGCACCGCGGCCGAGGGGCCCGTGTCGCCGCCCCAACGATCGATCGTGGGCAGCCACACGCCGTCGAGCGTGGCGCCGCCATCGACGCGCTCAGCCCTCCGCACGAGGCGCAGCGGCGTCGAGAGCGTCTGCTCGCCGAAGCCCTGGCGGCCCTCGTCGAGGTTGTCTACGTCGAAGAGAACGTCGTCGCGCCCGTTGCTCGGAAAGCGCCGCGCCTCGGCGAGCCCCTCGAGCACGCCGCGGTCGATGAGCACGCGGTTGGGCGTGCGGTTGTAGCGGCCGAAGATGCCCTGCGGCGTGGCGTAGTCGGCGAGCTCGGGGTACCGCGCGGGAGCGGTCACACCCATGAACGGAATCACCCCCACGGCGCGCGCGAAGGCGTTGCCGCTGTTGATGGGCACGGCCTGATCGCCGATGGTGTTCACCACCAGCACGGCGTGCCGCGCGTGGTCTGCGGGGCGACGGAGAAAGTACAGCGGCGCCCACGAGATGGGGTCGGCGGCGTCGAGGCCCGTCTGCGCGAGCGCGAGAAAGCGTCGCAGCTCGGGCGTCTGCCGTCGCAGCCCGAGGCCCTCGGCGGGCGACAGGAGCGGCGCCCCGCGCAGGCCCCACCGTCGCACCGGCGCGTCGTTGGGCGCACCCACGGTGATGTGCCCGCAGTGGATGTCGCAGTCGCCTTCGATCACCTGCTGCGTCTCGACGGTGCTGCGCAGCGCGGCCCCCGGCGCGATGGCGCAGGCGCCGTAGTCGGTCACCGCGGCGCCGCGGTAGATGCTCACGAAGAGCGGGTCGTTGGTGTCGCTCGGAATGCCGATGCGCAGCCGCGCTTGATCCGACACGCGCGCGCAGCGCTGCTCGCCGCTGCGGAGGTTGATCACCACCACGTCGTCGCCGGGCGCGAGGGCCGGCGGCGCGTCGGGCTGGCGCGCGTCGGTGGTGCCGCGCGGCAGCACGTCGGCGCACGCGAACTCGAGCTCACCCGTGTCGTAGAGGTCGGGCACGATGAAGCGCAGCGACGTCTGCCCCGCCGTACACGAGGTGCGCGTGCGCATCCCGTCGGGCGGATAATCGCTCGCGGGCGACGACACCACGAGGGGCCCCATCGCGCGGAGAATCACCGCCTCTTTCACCCCGCCTTCGGTGGAGCGAATGCCCACGTCGGCCATGCCGCCGCTGCCCGACACCGGCGCCGACGCGCGCACCGACGCGTCGGCCGCGCCCAGCGTCATCGCCATGATGCCGCCGAGGGAGCCGCCCATCACGTAGTAGCCCGCGCTGGGGCCTCCCACATCGGGCGTGCCGTCGCCGTTGAAGTCGCCCGCGAGGTCGTCGGTTGTGTCGCCGTTGCGGTTGTAGTCGACGCCCGCGCGGGCCCGTCCGTCGAAGCCTCGCAGCGCGCGAATGAGCTGCATGTGGTCGAGCGTGTGCTGCCGCATGTTGTCGCGCGTGTGAAAGACGTACCCCGTCCAGAAATCGCCGCCGGGGTCGGCGCTGTTGTCGCCGTTGAGGTCTTTCGCGCGGCCTCCGGCGAGCGTGTCGAGGAGGCCTCCGTTGCACATGCCGCGGAGCAGCGCCGAGAAGAGCGAGCGCGTGCCCGTGTCGAGCCACAGGCCGTGGCCGGGCGCGTTGATGCCCACCATCGCGACGCCGTGCGCGGCCATGTACGGCCCGAAGCCCAGCGCGTCGGTGAAGTTGCCGCGATAGCCGTGCCCCATGAACGCTACGGGGAAGGGCGCGCTACGCCCCGCGAGGGCCTTGGGCACCACCATGGCAAACTGCACGGTGTCGGTGCCCAGGTGGCGAATCTCGCCCGTGCGGCTGTTGAGCGTCCACCGCGCGTGGGGGTCGATGTCGCGCGGATCGCCCATGGGATAGGGCACGCGGTACGTACCGAGCGCGATGTAGTCGACGTAGCGGTACTGCTCCACGAGCGCCAGGCGCTGGGCGTCGCCGAGGCCGAGGCCCTCGGCGAGCGCGTCGACGAGCGCCGCGAGCGCGGGGCCGCGAATGATGTACGGCCGCGCCTCTTGATCCGCCGCGCACGACGAGCCCGTGTTGGTCTCGGTGAGCCGCAGGTCGGGCGTAATGGGCGCGAGCGCGGGCGCGAAGGGCCCCTCACCGTAGAGGCCCCTTCGCACGGTGAGCATGTCGCTCACGGTGGTTTGTGTGGTGAAGCTCCACGCGAAGGTGACGCGGTTGGCGCCGCCGTCGTTTGCGCGCGGGCGGTACACGAGGCCGCCGTAGTAGCGCGCCGCGGGGCCGCGGAGGTGGCCGTCGAGCGCTTCGAGCACGGCGCTCTGCGTGGGGTGCGCCACGGTGGGGTACGGCGAGCGAACGGCGTAGCCCGACACGCCGCGGAGGCGATCGGTGAGCACCACGGCGTAGCGCGTGCGCTCCTCGAGGGGAACGAGCGGGCGTACGATGAGCGTGCGCGAGTCGGGCTCCCAGAAGGTGCTCAGCGCATCTTGGGGCCGCGCGCCTGCGGGAAACACCGCCGCGCGGTTGAGCACGCCGTCGAAGTTGGTGTCTTCGCCGGGGTCCATGGCGCCGTTGCCGTTTACGTCTTCGTTGACGGTTTCGAAGAGCAGGTTCGACTGCCCGCCGCGCGGGTCGTTGGGAAAGTATCCGTCGGGGTACTGCGCCGTGTAGACGAAGTTGCCGTCGCCCATGTCGAGGGGCACGGGCACGCCCGTGGTGAGGTTCACGAGGTACACCGCGTCGTCGGTAAACTCGTGGTCGTCGCCGCGCATGCGACGGGTGAGGTCGGCGAGGTCGAGGTCTTCGTCGAAGCCCACCGTGACGGGCTGAAAGGTGCCCCACCCGTCGAGCTCGTTGAAGCCCTCGCGCAGCCGCGATTCGAAGCCCGTGGCGGTGACGAGGCTCGCGTTGAGGCGCAAGCCCGTGGGCGAGCTCGGGTCGGCGAACGTAGCGACGTCGTTGGGGAGGGGTATCTCGGGGAGCGGTCGATGCCCCAGGTCCCACCGGACGCGCGGGCCGCGGGCGGGCGCGCCGGGGCGTTGCGCGGCGGGGGCCTGATCGACGGGAGCGCCACCGTCGCAGGCGTGGAGGCACAGCGAGACCATCGAGACGAGCGGGATGTACCTTCGCAGCACGGCGCCGCGACCATGCCAGATTCCCGCCCGCGTCGCGACGGCTTCACACGATGGCACCAGTGGCCCCGAAGATTTTCGAACGAGCGGCCGAGGGGGCGGACAATGCTCCCCGCGAGGCCGACGAAGCGATGACCGTGGCACACTCCGCCGATGCCTCTGGCCCCGCGCTCGAAGGGGCGCGCGCGGTGACCGAGCTGCCGCCCTTCGAAGCCCTCTATCGCGCGCACTTCGATTTTGTGTGGCGCGCGCTCACGCGCCTCGGCGTGCCGCGCCGCGACCTCGAAGACCAGCTGCAAGAGGTCTTCAAGGTCGTGTACGTGAACCGCGCGGGCTACGACGGTCGCGCCTCGGTGCGCGCGTGGCTCTTCGGCATTGCGCACAACGTCTCGCGCACGTACCGCCGCGGGGTGCGCCGCAAGGGCATCTTCGACGAGCTCCCCGACGGGCTCATCGACCCGAAGGGCGCCTCCGCCGAGCTCACCGCCGCCACGCGCGAGGAGATCGCGCACCTCTCGACGGTGCTCGCGTCGCTCGACGACGACCTGCGCGACGTGTTCATCATGACGGAGTTTCTCGAGATGACCGCGCGCGAGATCGGCGAGTCTCTCTCGCTCTCGCCCAACACGGTCTCGACGCGCCTGCGCCGCGCGTGGGACGAGGTAGACCGCAAGATCGCGCTCCACCGCCGGAGGCAGCCGTGACCGAACCGACACCGTCGCTCCGCAGCGCCCTCGACGCCGTGCGCGCGCACGACCGCCCCGTTGACGTCGACCGCGAGGCGCTGCTCCAGAAGATTCTCTCCGACGTGCGCCCCGCGCCCGCGCCGTCGCACGCTCCGCGCGCGCTGCTGGGGGCGGGCGCGCTGGCCCTCGCGCTCGCGGGCGTGGGCGCGTGGAGGGCGCAGCGACAGCCCCCACCCCCGGCCCCGCCCCCACACGTGGGGGCAGGGAGGGCAGCAACGATCACAGCGCATGATACGACGGTCCCATCGCACGAAGTGACGAGCGTGCGAGATGTCTCTGCACCCTCCCCCACGGGTGGGGGAGGGCAGGGCGGGGGCTCCGTCGCCTCTGCACCCGCTCCCACGCGTGGGGGAGGGCAGAGCGGGGGCCGCGTACGCGCAGCGGGCGACGAGTGGGCCATTCTGCGCGAGGCCGACGGAGCCCTCCAGGCGCACGACTCCGAGCGCGCGCTGCGCGTGCTCGCGCGCCACGCCGCCGAGCACCCGCGCGGCGTCGCGGGCCCCGAGGTGATGGCCTACCGCGTCCGCGCGTACTGCATGGCCGGGCGCACCGACGAGGCCGAGCGCACGGCAGGGCAACTCCGCGCGCTCGCGCCCGACTCACCCGCTGCATACTCGCTGCGGGCGACGTGCGTACCCCGACGCTGACAGCCTTCGCGCTCCTCGCCGTCGCGCCCCTCGCGCGCGCGCAGCAGCCCCCCGCGCTCACCTGGAACGCCCCCGCCCCGTGCCCCTCGCGCGACGAGGTGATCGCCCGCGCGCTCGCCGCGGGGCTGCGCCGCGAGGTCGCCCTCGTGTGGAGCGCCGACGCGACGGTGCATCACGCCCCGCGCGGCCCGTGGAGCCTCGAGATGCGCATCACCGTCCGCGGCGACCGCGTGACCCAGCGCCGCACCGCCGCCACCTGCGCCGCCCTCGCGCAACTCGCCGGCGTCGACCTCGCGCTCGTCGTCAACACCGTCGCCGACGACGTCACCGCGTCACCATCGCCACCGCCGTCACCACCGCCATCGCCACCACCGCCGCCACCGCCACCGCCGCCACCGCCGCCACCGATGCTCGGTGATGCGCGGGCGACGCCG
>CANMAT010000332.1 GCA_947494865.1 Deltaproteobacteria bacterium | reverse complement strand
CTTCGCCGCCGACCTCATCCTCCTCGACCTCTTCATGCCCGGCATGAATGGCTGGGAGTTTCGGGCGCTGCAGCGGTCCGAGCGCGACCCTGCGATCGCGTCGATCCCCGTCGTGGTGGTCTCGGGCCACGGCAACCTCGACGGCGCCGGCCTCGACGCGGTGGCGTTCCTCCGCAAGCCGCTGGGCCTGCAGGCGCTGGGCGCGCTGCGCGAGCTCGCCGACGACGCCCGCGCCGCCGCCGGCCGACGCCCCTCGGCGACGCCCGCGCGGTAGGGCGAAGCCTCGCGGTCAGACGGCGCGCGCGGCGAGGCCCTGCATCGCGGCGCACATGCGATAGAGCGCCTTGCGCGAGGGCGTCGCCCGCGCCTCGAAGCGCGCGAGGAAGCGCGCCACCTGGCGCGACGAGAACACGAGGTCGGCGCGGGCCTCGGCGCGGCGGTGATGCGCCATCACGGCGCGCGCGGCGGCGTCGCCCACGAGCTCGCGCACGGCGTCGCGGGTGTACCCGATGTGCCGGTGCTCGTCGGCGAGCACCGCCGAGACCACCTTCGCGGCCACCGCGGCGCGGCCCTGCTCGCACGCCTCGAGGTGCATCTCGAGCGACCGCGAGACGCGCAGCTCGAGGTGGTGCGCGTGGGCGAGAAAATGCGCCAGGGCGAGGCGCCGCGCGTCGGGCCCGTCGCGGTCATCGACGCGCCAGCGCGTGGGCGTCTGCGCGCGGATCACATGGTTGAACACGTCGTCGCCCGCGAAGTCTTCGACGGCGTGGCCCGAGAGCTTCACGGCGCGCGCGAACATGCCGCCGTGGCGTCGCTCGTCGTCGCGGTGCCGCGCGAGGGCCTCGGCCAGCCAGGGCCAGGGCGCGTGCGCGACGGGGAAATAGTCGTCGACCGTGTCGGGGTACAGCTCGCCCGCGCGGTAGAGGCTCAGCACCCACGCGTGCGTCGCGGGGTCGGCCACGAGGTCGCGGTGCCACGCGCGCTTGATCGCCTCGACGCCGCGGTCGATCACCGCTTGCACCCGCCGCACGCGGCCGCGAGGAGGCCCGCGGCGAGCACGCCGAGCACGAGCGCGAGGGTGCCGCCCAGGCCCGACGTGAGGTACGAGCCCGCCGCGATGCGCTTGCCGCGCGACCAGCCGGGCCGCGCGCTCGACAGCGCGTAGGTGAACAGCGCGGTGAAGATCACATGGGGCACGAGGGCCGCGGCGAACCACACCATGGCCGACGAGGGCGACGAGCGAAAGGCGTTGAGGTTGAGCGAGAAGCCCACGAGCCAGACGAGGTTGCCGGGCCCTGCGACCACGAGGGCGGGCACCACCCAGCGACCGGGCGCGGGCGGCGGCGGCGGCGCCTCTTGAATGCGGTAGGGCCCCTGCGGAGAATGTCCGCCGGGAGGGGGGCCGTAGCCGCCGGGGGGCTGATTCATGCGGTGCTCTCTCGGGCGATGGCGGGTGCCGGGTGCGCGGTGCGCCAGAGGGTGAGGCCCACGCCCAGCGCGATCATCGGGAGACAGAGTACCTGATACACCGAGAGGCCGCCGACGACCTTGGGCGTGTCGCGAAGAAACTCCGTAAAAAACCGATAGATGCCGTAGACCACGAGGTACACCGAGAAGAGGCGCGCATGCAGAATTCGTCGCCGCACGAGGGCCATGAAGACCACCCCCGTGGCGAGCTGAAAGGCCACCTCCATGAGCTGCGTGGGCCAGCGCGCGACGCCCGCGTGGTCGCGCAGCGAGAGCCAGCCGGTGTGCGGTGTGCCCGCGCAGCAGCCGGTGAGAAAGCACCCGAAGCGCCCGATGGCGATCGAGAAGGGCAGCACCGCCGCGAAGCGGTCGTTGGGGGGGAGCGTGTACCCGACGAGGGGCTTCGCCGCCTCGCCCGCGGCCCAGCCCCCGAGCAGGCCTCCGACGATGGAGCGACCGCTGTTCACCAACGCCGCCGCGCCGCCGGCAAAGGGCACCAGGGGCCACTGGTAATCGCCCATGAGGGCCACGAGCTTGGCGCCCGCGAGCGCGCCGAAGAGCACGCAGCCCTGCACCATCCAGTACCGCTGGCGGTCGCTGCGATCGGCCATGTGGCCCGTGAGGGGAAACGCGAGGAGCACCACGAGCCCGAGCAGCACCGGGAGCGCGTAGGTCGCATAGAAGATCATCGGAGAAGGCTCATCAAGGGGGCGCCACGATAGCCTCATCTGCGCGGGCGCGTGGTACGTATCGAGGGCCATGAAGCCAAGCGCCAACCCCACGGTGATCATCCGCCACTGCGACGCGTACGACCCCGAGCGCATCCGCGCGATCGTGCGCGAGGGCCTCGAGACGCTGGGGCTGCGGCCTCACGGGCGCACGCTCGTCAAGCCCAACGTGGTGTCGTCGGGGCCCATGTTCAAGAACGCGTACACGCGCCCCGAGTTCGTCGAGGGCGTGCTGGCCGCGCTGCGCGACCGCGACGACGGCGCCGTCGACGAGCTCGCGGTGGGCGAGCGCTGCGGCATCACGATCCCCACGCGGCGGGCCTTCGCGGGCGCGGGCTACGACGAGATGCTCGAGCGCGCGCGGGCGAAGCGCTACTGCTTCGAAGAGGAGCCGCAGGTCGAGATCCCCTACTCGCACAAGGGGCGGCTGCGCGACTACGTGTTCACCCCGGAGCCCGTCGCGAGAGCCGATTTCTTCGTCAACTGCCCCAAGTTCAAGGCCCACCCGTGGACGACGGTCACCTTCTCGATGAAGAACTACATCGGGATCCAAGACGACCGTCACCGGCTCATCGACCACGACCACCGGCTCAACGAGAAGATCGCGGATCTGCAGTACATCGTGCAGCCGCAGTTCATCGCCATCGACGCCATCACGGCGGGCGAGGGGCGGATGCTCACGCCCATCCCGTTTCCGCTCAACCTGGTGATCATGGGCGACAACCAGGTGGCCTTCGACGCGGTGTGCTGCGCCATCATCGGCGTCGACCCGATGACGGTTGATCACATTCGCCTCGCGCACGAGCGCGGCTTCGGCCCCGTCGACCTCGCGGCCATCAAGGTCGTGGGCGACGTGAGCCTCGACGAGGCGAAGGCCCGCGCGAAGGGCTTCAAGGTGGGCCTCATCCGCGTCGAGAAGTACTTCGAAGGCTCGCACATCACGGCCTACGCGGGCCCGCCCCCGGACAGCGAGAAGACCGACTACTGCTGGGGCGGCTGCCCCGGCGCGATCGAAGAGGCCATCGAGATCCTGCGGCTCTTCGACGAGACCGTCGACGCGAAGATGCCGCGCCTGCACGTGGTGTTCGGCAAGTACGAGGGCCCCCTCGCCGTCGGCCCCGGCGAGAAGGTGATCTTCATGGGCGACTGCTCGGAGTACGACGGCCCCATCGGCGACAAGCTCGTGCAGATTCGCAGCACCTACAAAGACAGGGCCACGAAAGACCCGCACCACGCCAAGCACGAAGACATCTACGTAAAGATGGCGTCGGTGATGGCGAAGCTCGCGTCGAGCAAAGACGACCCCTACGTGCGCTTCGGCGGGTGCCCGGTGAGCGTGGCCGAGCAGGTGCTCGCGCTGTGCTTCCTCTCCGGCGCCAAGAACCCGATCCTCGACCCGAAGGAGTCGATCCCCTTCAACAAGGCGTACCTGCAGTGGCGGTCGACCACGGCCCTGCAGCGCCTCAAGGGTGTGCCCTACCAGCGCGAGGGCGCGTGCGAGCGCGGCGAGGCGCGGCCCGAGGTCGAGTGACGGGCTACACGTAGGCGCCCAGCGAGGCGACGGCCACCTCGACGCCCTCGCGACCGAGCTCGGCCCGAAGCTCTTGCATGCGCGTGGTCGTCGGCAGTGTGTCGCCGCCCTCATCATCGAGCAGGGGCTTGAGCGACTGGAGCACCGCGAGCTCCTCCACCCGCGCGCTCACCATGCGGAGCATCCGCGCGCTCTCGGTGAGTACGCCGACGGCCTGCGCGCTGTTCTGCTGCAGCACCAGCACGTCGGCCACGTCGCGCAGCACCGACGCCTCGAGCTCGCCGAGCGCCGCCTCGCGCGCGGTGCGCAGCGCGTGCTCGAGCAGCGCGCGCGCCTCCGTGGTGCGGAGCTCGTGCATGCGGACGCGCGCCAGCGTGCGCAGGGCGGCGGCCTCGCACTCGCGGTGCGCCCCCTCGGCGGCCAGCGCGAGCGCGCGCTGCGCCAGGAGCGATGCGTCTTCGAACTGCCCGCGCGCCAGATGAATCGCGCTGAGCTCGAGCACCGCGGCGGCCTCGCACCACGCGCTCTCGCAGCGTCGCGCGACGGAGAGGGCCTCTTCGGCGAGGGCGCGGGCCTTGTCGAAGCGGCCCAGCCTGCGCTCGCAGCGCGACGCGAGGCACAGGTCGGCGGCGTGCTCGCCCCAGCGGCCCGTCTTCTTGTCGAGCGCCATCGCCTGGCGCGCGAACGAGAGCGCTGTCTCGAAGCGCATCTGGCGGAAGCGCACCTCGGCCATCGCCTCGACCACGCGCGCCTCGAGCACCGGGTCGTTGCCCTCGACGGCGCCCCGGAGCTCTCGGTCGAGCGCCGACCACGCGCCGCTGTAGTCCGCGCGGGCGGTGCGGGCGCGGGCGTCGACCACCGCGCGGAGCCGTCGGCGTCGGCCCGTGGGCGCCACGTCGGAGCCCAGCGCGCGCGCCGAGGCGGCCGTCGCCGTGGCGGCGTCGAGGTCGCCGCGGTCGCGGTGCACCTGCTCGAGCGCGAGCGCGGCCTCGGCGGCGATCCACGCGCCGAAGGGGGTCGAGCGGGGCGTGGCGAGCACCCCGTCGAGCACCTCGACCACGCGCCCGTAGCGCCGCTGCAGGCGCAGCGCCGTCGCGGCGAAGAGCATGCGCGAGGCGCTCTCCTCGAGGTTGCCGCGACCCATCTCGATGCCCGCCGAGCGCTCGGCCACGCTGGCCGCCTCGTCGATGCGCCGGTAGTCGAAGAGGGTCATCGCGAGGCGCATGAGGGCGCGGCTCACGCCCGCCACGTCGCGGCGCCGCTCGGCGTTGCGAACGTCGCGGCGCAGCGCATCGACCGCGGCGCCCGGGTCGACGCCGTCGCCGACGTGGCCCCAGAGGTCGCCGTGGGTCCATTCGAAGAGGGTGGCCGCGAGGCGGTCGAAGGCCTCGACGAGCGGGTCGGTCACGATCGCGTCGGGTTCGTCGAGCACGAGCGAGTCGCCGAAGGCCCAGCGCGCGCGGTGCGGGAGGCGGTGCGTGGTGATGCCGCCGGGGTGGTCCTCCCAGCGCCACAGGCCGTCGCGCGCGCACGCTTCGAACCACGTGCGCCAGCGGCTGAACCACGCCCGCGTGAGGGCGCCCTCCTCGTGCTCGGGCACCTGGTTGAACGTGAGCCACACGCGCGGCGCGGGCCGCCCGTCGGGCCGCACGCCCGGGGTCACGAGCGAGCGGGCGACGCGCTCGACGCCCGAGACCGACTGCTCCGACGCGAGGCTCATGAGCGCCACGCCGTCGGCGCTCAT
>CANMAT010000331.1 GCA_947494865.1 Deltaproteobacteria bacterium | reverse complement strand
CGACGCGCTCTTCGAAGAGAGCTGGGCGTACTTCCTCCAGCAGGACTATCCCCGCGCCCTCGGCAACATCCACACGCTCGGGTCGCCGTTCTTTACGAACGCCTGGTACCCCGAGTCGCTGGTGCTCAAGTCGGTGATCTTCTTCTCGAGCTGCCGCTACGACGAGGCCGAAGAGGTGCTCGCGCAGTTCAACGAGCGCTACGGCAACCTGCGCCCCGAGATCGAGCGGTACCTCCAGCAGTACCAGGATGACACGAGCTTCTTTCGCTTCCTGAAAGACGTTCGCGAGGGGCACGCCAACCTTCCGAACCGCCTCCGCCCGGTGGTCGAGAGCGCGTTCGCCGACCGCACGCTCCTCCGCAACATCGAGTACGTCAGCCAGCTCGAGGGCGAGGAGCGCCGCCACGCTCAGATGCCGCAGGCCTTCCGCAACAGCTCGGTCGGCGCGCGCATCATTCAGGACATCGCCGTCGCCAAGAGCTTCGCGATTGAGAACGCCGGCAACCTCGGCCGCGGCCGCTACACCCGCGCCGTCGACGAGCTCGCCGACCTGCAAAACCAGGGCACGGCCATTCTCATCGAGATCCTCAACGCCCGCCGCGGCCAGCTCTCGCAAGAGATGCAGCAGCAGCAGGTGACGGTGCAGGAGTCGCGCGCGAACCGCGTGACGGCCGACGAGGAGCACTACCTCTGGCCGTTCAACGGCGAGTTCTGGCGCGACGAGCTTGGCTACTACCGTCAGGTGATTACTTCGCGTTGCGGGCGCTGACGCGCCGCACGTCCGACGCACAGACCGATGCGCGAAGCGTCTTCGCGCAGCACTGACTCGTTACTCTCCAACGGAGACCTCAATCCATGATTCGCGGAACGCATCCCAGAGTCGCGTGGGTTCTCGCGGCCGTGTGGTTCCTGGCGGGCGTGCTCGCCATCGCGCAACCACGTCGGCCGCAGGGCAATCGCGCCAACGCTCCCGCCGCCACCGAAGAGGTGAGCATCCCGACGGTGCCGACCGTGGCGGCCAACGTGTGCATCGCCGACGTCGCGCGCACCCGCGCGACAGAGTGCCCGGCTGGCGCCACGCACTTCGGCACGCACGCCTCGACGGGCCTCCCAGGCGCCGTACAGCGCACCGAAGAGAACAAGAACAAGAACAAGACCAAGGAGGCACGCGCGCCCGGCACACGCATCGGCACGCGCGACATCCTCCGGCAGCGGCAGATCCAGGAGCGCAGCGAGCAGCTGCTGCTCAACGAGATCCGGCTTACCGCGACGCTCGTTCGCAACATGCGCGCGAACGACGCGAACCGCCCGCCCGCGCTCATGCGCCTTGCGGAAGATTACCAGGAGCTCTTGACGGGGAAGAACGGCGCCGCTGAGGAGCTCGAGGAGGAGATCTTTACGGCGCGCCGCGCGCACAACGACGCGCAGGTCGCGACGCTCGAGCAGCGGCAGGCCACGCTGCGCCAGGAGGGCGCGGGCTACCGCGAGCAGCTCATTCGTACGTTCCAGGTTCTCGTCGAGAGCGCCCCGAACTACGAGCACATGGACCAGGCGCTCTTCTACCTCGGCTTCGCCCTGCAAGACGCCAACCGCCACGACGAGGCCCTGCGCGTCTACCGCACGATGATCCAGCGGTTCCCGCAGTCGCCGTACGTGCCCAACGCGTACCTCTCGTTCGCGGAGCACTACTTCGACACCGGCGAGATGGAGAACGCGAAGCTCTTCTATGAGCGCGTGCTCGCGGTGCAAGACGAGAACAATCAGGTCTTCGGCTACGCCACCTACAAGATGGCGTGGGTGCTCTACAACCTGAACGACTACGAGGGCTCGCTCCAGAAGTTCTTCGAGGTCATCGAGTACGGGCGCCAGCACCCCAACGCGCCGTCGGTGCGATCGCTGCTCGGCAACGCCCGCATGGAGCTGGTCTCCGTGTACGCGCAGGTCTACGGCAACGCGCAGCACCCGCTGAACCCCACCAACGCGCTGAACACCTTTCGCCGGTACGCCGCCGACGAGGGCAACGCGTACGACATGTTCGAGAAGCTCGCGGAGCTCTACCACGACAACGGTCAGTGGCCGAACTCGATCGCGATGTACCACACGCTCATGGAGGCCCGCTCCTCCGACGACAAGATCTGCTTCTGGCAGTCGCAGGTCGCGCGCGCAGTCGTCGCGTCGCGCCCGAAGCCCGAGCAGATGACCGAGGTGCAGCGCCTCGTCGACATGTACAACACGTTCCGCAACTCGCAGCGCACGGCGGAGGTCAAGAGCGCCTGCCGCAACCACGCGGCGCGCGTCACCTTCGACGTCGCCTCGCACTGGCACCTCGAGGCCATCGGGCGCAGCGCCGAGGGCGCGGTCCAGACGCGAGGCACCCGAGACCGCAACACCATGCGCATGGTGGGCGAGCTCTACCAGAAGATCCTCGACGAGTTCCCCGACTTCGACACCGTCGAGTTCCCTGAGTATCAGCGCAACGACTGGCCTACGCGCTACCGCATCGCCTACTACCGCGCCGACATGCTGCGCGACATGGAGAACTTCCAAGACTGCGGCCCCGCCTACGACGCCGTGGTCGAGATGCGCCCCGACGGCGAGTACACCGAGGACGCCGCCTACAAGGCCGTGCTCTGTTACAACGCCCTCTTCGCGCGCAGCCTCAACGAAGAGGCGACGCACCGCGGCGACCGCGGCGCCGCACGCACCGCGCAGAGCAACACGCAGCGCAACATGACCGACGCGCAGCGCCGCGCGCAGGAGCGCATCCGTATGGTGCCGCGTGACCTCAACCGCCAGGAAGAGGGCATGCTCCGCGCGTTCACGCGCTACGTCTGCTTCGTGCAGAACGCGCCCGCGGGCCAGGCCGCGCCGCAGCTCGAGGGGCAAGACCCGCGCACGGTGATGATCACCATCAAGTACCGTCGCGCGTACCTCTACTACAACGCCAACCACTTCGAAGAGGCGTCGACGATCTTCCGCGACATCGCGAACTCGCCCGCCGACACGCCCGACCCCGAGAACCTCCGCGAGATCTCGGCCGACCTCTACCTCGACGCCCTCAACGTGATGGGCTCGATGTGGAACCCTGTGCGCCCCGCGTGCTTCGACTCGATGGGCGAAGAGGTCCCGCGCTTCGTCGCGTCGTTCTGCTCGGCCGCCGCGCGGTCCCAGCACGAAGACTTCTGCCACCGCATGGAGGAGCTGCAGTGCCAGATCCTCCGCAAGAAGGCGGAGGCCCTCGCGACCAGCGGTCGCCACGGCGAGGCGAGCGCGGAGTACATCCGCATCGTGCGAACGCACCGCGAGTGCGGTCGCCTCGACGAGATGCTCTACAACGGCGCGATCGAGAGCGACGCTGCGTTCCAGCTCGGGCGCTCGATGCGCATCCGCGAGCGCCTCGTGCAGATCTTCCTCCCGCGCAACAGCACGTGGGCGCAGCGCGCGCTCTACCGCCTCGCGGGCAACTACCACGCGATCCAGGTGTTCCGCCGCGCCGCGGATCTCTACGAGCAGTACGCTGACTACGTGCAGTCGCACCGCCAGGAGGCGATCGCGAACGCGCGTGAGGCAGCCCGCGTCACGCACGCGGCAGAAGAAGATCCCGTCGCGCAGGCCGCCGACGCGCTCCGTCAGGCGACCATCTTCCGCATCGGCCTCGGCGAGGAGCAGCACGCCCTCGACAACGCGCAGAAGTTCGCGCGCTACTTCGGCAGCGATCCCTCGCGCCGCCGCGACGCGGCCAACGTGGTGTTCTCCATCGGGCAGATCTACACCGACCGCGTGGCGCGCCTCAAGCGCCGACCCGTGAGCGGTGACACCGAGCGCCGCCAGCGCGACCTCGAGATCCGCACCGCTTGGAACGACGTCGTGCGCCACTACTCGGGCTTCATGCGCGCCTACGCGGCGCAGGGCACGCTCGACCAGAAGATCCAGGGCGCCGTCGCACTCGCGCGCGGCTACTGGAACCTCAACGACGAGCGCCAGTCGTCGCAGTACTTCAACCAGGCTGTCACGCTCTGGACGGCGGGTGAGGGCGGCGGTGAGGCCACCATTCGTCGCGAGCTCGGCGAGAGCGGCGCGGCCGACGCCATCGACAAGAGCAAGGAGTCGGTCGCCGAGGCGCGGTTCTTCCTCGCCGAGGTGATCTACCAGCGCTTCCGCGCGCGGCGCCTGCCGATCTATCACGGCTCGAGCAGCGCTACGGCCTACAACAACTGGGCGACGCGCACGCTCTCGCCCTTCATTCGCGAGCAGGATCGCTTCCTCCGCGAAGACGCCACGCGGCAGTACACCGAGGTGGTGAACATGCACGTGCCCAACTGGGAAGTGGCCGCGTACGCCCGCCTCGGCGACATGTTCTATCAGTTCGCGGTGTACATCCGCACGGCCCCGCCGCCCCCCGATGTGGCCCGCAACGCCGAGCTCCTCGACGCCTACAACGTGCTGCGCGACGAGAACACGCAGCGTTTCGTGAACGTGGCGACCGAGGGCTTCCGCCGCTGCATCACCACCTCGACGACGGTGCACTGGTTCAACGACTGGACGCAGCTCTGCGAGCGCGAGCTCAACGAGATCGACCGCGCGCGCTACCCCGTCGCCGACGAGGTTCGCGTCGAGCCGAACCTGGTCTTCTCGCGGCCCACTGACAGCCGCGCTGTCTACTCGCTCCAGACGTCCGCGGAAGCGGCCGACGAGGAGAGCCAGGGCGCTACCCCCGGCACCGAGACCGCCACCCCGGGCGCCAACTGAAAGGAGTGATGAACGCCATGAAGACGACACGATATCTCTCGCTGGCGCTGACGCTCCTCGCGACGGCGTGCGGCACCACGCAGACCAACCGTGGGACGACGGGCACCGCCGCGGTCAACCCGACCACCGGCCAGACGGTCACGACGGCCACGGGCCAGGCGGTGAGTCAGGACGCCAACACGCGCTTCAACGAAGCCGCGCAGGCGATGCGCACGCACGACGACGCCAACAGCGGCCACGGCGACTGGAACGCCGACTCGTGCAACGAGGTCGCCGGGCGCTTCGAAGCGGCCGCCCAGGCGCAGCCTAACGGGAACTTCCCCGAGGCGTGGTTCAACCGCGCGATGATTCTCTCGCGCTGCAACATGACCGAGCCGGCCGCGCAGTCGCTCAACCGCGCGGTTCAAGCGGGCAACGGCAACTTCTGCCGCGCCAAGGTGCAGCTCGGCGTCATGGCCTACCGTCGTCGCGACGTGGCGGCCGCACGCACGAGCTTCGAGGAGGCGATCCGCCAGGATCCGACGCACTGCGTCGAGGGCTACACCAATCTGGCGATGCTCCTCCGCGAGGCCGGTCCTACGACCGATCAGCAGTGGGGCGATGTGATTCGGAACATCCGCGCGGCCCTCGCGCTCGACGACCGCTACCTGCCCGCGCGCAACCAGCTCGCGCTCTCGTACCTGCAGCAGGCGGGCGACGACCCCAACTCGCAGCGCATCTTCCTCGCGGG
>CANMAT010000330.1 GCA_947494865.1 Deltaproteobacteria bacterium | reverse complement strand
GGCGCCGACCCGCGGGGCCGACCGGTTCAACCTCTACTTCTATGTGTTCCTCGCGCTCGCGGCGGCGGCCACGTTCGTCGCGTGGCGGCGCGCGCGCGACCCGCTGCGCATGTGGGCGAAGCGCGCCGAGGAGACGCGCGCGCGCGAGATCGACGCCACCATGCAGCGCTGCCTCGGCACCACCACCGGCGAGGGTGTGCGTCGCCTCGCCGCCACGGTGCGCCGCACGGGCCTCCCGGCGCCCTTCAAAGACTGCCACCGCGGCCCCATGGCCGAGATGCTCGTGTCGCCCAACGCGTTCGTCTCGTCGATTCAGAACACGCCGCTCGAGCTCTACCGGGTGCGCGAACGCGAGCGCGTCGCGCTGCAGCACCTCACGGCGTCGTTTCGACTCCTCGAGCCCGCCGTGGCCGCGTCGGGGGAGAACCCCTCGCAGGCCCAGCGCGAGGTGATCGCCAGCAAGCTCGAGGAGATGGTGCCCGACGTCGACCACGAGCGTCGCGCCTTCGAAGACATGATCTCCGTCGCGCGCGACCAGGCGGGCATCTTCTGATCTCGGGGCGCGCCTCGTCGAGGGCGCGCTACTCGATCGTCACGGTGCGCTGGATCCAGTCGTAGCCGCCGCGGGTGTCTTGCGCGCTGAAGATGAACGTCACCGTGCCGGGCGTTCGCGGCGCGCTCCACTTGTTGCGCACGGGCCCCAGCGGGCGCTCGGCCGTGTCGACGTAGAAGGTGAGGTCGAGCTCGCCCCCGGTGGTGAAGTAGCCGTAGAGCACGCGCTCGGGGCGCATCACCGTGGCGCCGGCGTTGTCGAAGGTGCGGTAGGTCTCACGGCTCTCGGCGGGGGCGCGCAGCTCGATCACGTGCTCGGTGCACGGGTCCGTGGTGCACCGCGGGACGCGCGCCGAGCCGTCGGCGGCGAGCGTCACGGCGTCGTTCGTGTTGCCGCCGCGGTAGAGCACCGCGTCGGTGATCTCGGGGTTGTGCCCCATCGCGTCGGCCTCGGAGGCGCGCACGAGGATCGAGCGCGTCAGCGTGACGCCCTCGGCCCCGGCGCCCGTGCACGACGGCAGGCGCGTCGCGGGGTCGACGGCGACGGCGCCGCCCGCGCACACGACCCCGATGGCCGTGATGCGCGCGCGCCCGAACGGGTCGAGGCCGTACGCGATGCTGGGCACCGTGTACGACTGCTCGGCGCCGCCCATGAGCACCGAGGCGCCCGCGGGGTCGCAGCCCACGGTGGCCCCCATGCGCCGCGCCTGCGCGCACATCACCCAGACCACACGCACGTCGCGAGGGGTGGCGGCGGGGTCGAGGTACGACACCGTGAGGCGCACCGTCTCGCCAGGGGCGGCCTCGACGGCGCGCGGGTCGGCGGCGCGTGTGGTGTTCTCGACGCGAACGCCGAAGACGCGAAAGGTCTTGATCTTCCACGCGGGGTCGAGATCGTCGCCGCAGCCGACGGAGAGCGCGGCGGCCGCGAGGAGGGTGAGTGCGGTGCGGTTCACGCGTGCCATCTCAGTACTCTGCTCGGATGCCGAGGTTGGGAAAGATCGGGATGCCCGTCACGGTCTGCGACTGGGTGTAGTTGTAGTTGTACTGAACGCCCTCGGGGTTCGAGTTGTTGTAGGCGTTGAGCACTTCGAGATAGAGGTTGAGGCTGCCCCGACGAAAGGTCCACGTCTTGTCGATGCGCACGTCGAGCTGGTGAAACGGCGCGTTGCGCGACGAGAACGGCACCCCTGGAATCTGCGTGTAGGTGCCAGAGTCGGCGTTGAGGAGCGAGCCCGCGACGGGGGTCGTAGGGTTGCCTGACACGAGGCGAAAGCGCAGCCCGGCCTCCCAGCCGCGGCCGAGGCGCACGCTCGCGATGGCCGTGAGAATGTGCGTCTGGTCGAACTGAAAGATGCGGTAGTCCGACATCGGGGTGTCGCGCCGCTCGCTCCGCGAGATGGTGTACGCGAGCCAGCCGAAGAAGCGCTCGGAGGGGCGGTGGCGCAGGAGGATCTCGCCGCCGTAGATGCGACCGACGCCACGGTTCAGGTAGGGCTCGGCGGTGATGCCGGGCTGCGACACGATCTGGTCGTCGAGGTGCTTGTAGAAGCCCTCCATCGAGAGGGTGACGAAGCGCGAGAAGTTGTGCTCGAAGCCGAGGCTGTAGTGCACCGCGCGCTGCGTGAGGAGGTTGGGGTTGCCCACCCTCGTCGACGGGAGAAAGCTGTTGGGCGCGCCGGAGCTCTGGTTGTTCTGCGGGGGTTGATTGAAGAGCCCGACGCCGCCCTTGAGCGTCCACCCGTCGATGAAATCCCACCGGAACGACAGGCGCGGGTTGATGCTCCACGAGCGCCGCGCGTCGCGGGTGTAATCGACGCGCACCGAGGGCACGAGCCGCAGGCCGCGCGCGGGCGTGAGCTCGAACTCCGCGTAGGCGCCGGGGCGGTACACCGTGTCGGTGGCGTTCGTCGACACGCGCGTGACGTTGCCGGGGTCGACCTGCTGCCCCTCGGTGGGCGGGCGAATGCCGTTGAAGGCCACCGTGGCGGGGCCGCCGATGATGTCGAGGCCCACGTTGGCGCGCACGCGCGCGTTGAGCTGCGCCGAGAGCTCGTAGCGCCCGGTGAACTGCAAGAACGACAGGTCGAGCCCGAAGGCCTCGCCGCCGCCGAAATTGATCGCGTTGCGCCCGAGGGAGAACACCGCGCGGCTCGTGACCGCGCTCGAGAAGGTGTGATCCCACAGGAGCTGGCCGGTGTGAAAGCCGATGCCCGACGAGAAGGTGCCCGAGAAGCGCGGCGCCATCTCGTTGGGGCGGTTGAGAATGATCGCGAAGGAGTCGTCGCTGCCGAGCATCGTGAGGCGCAGCCGGTCGCGCGTGCCGGGGCGCCACTCGAGCATCGCCTGGTAGTCCCAGTAGACGGGCAGCGAGGTGATGGTCACCGCGTCGACGCCGCTGAGCACGGCGCCCAGAATGGCGTCGATGTAGCTGCGCCGGAAGCTCGCGGCGAACGAGAGGTCGCGCGTGATGGCGCCCTCGACGAAGACGCTCGCGTCGATGAGGTTGATGTTGGCGACGGCGCGCCAGCCCTGGCGCCGCGGCGCGCGCAGGCCCACGTCGACGATGCCGCTCTGCGCGCGGCCGTAGCGGGCCGAGAAGGTGCCCGGATAAAAATCGATGTGGTCGAGGAGCTCGGTGCTGATCACCGAGGAGAGGCCGCCGAAGTGGTAAACGATGGGGATCAGCGTGCCGTCGGCGAAGATCTGCGTGTCTTGCGGGCTGCTGCCGCGCACGATGAGCAGGCCGTTGATCGAGCGCGCGACGCCGGGGAAGTTCTGCACCGCGCGCAGGGCGTCGCCGCCCGTGCCGGGCATGCGGAGGATCTCGCGGAACTCGAGCGTCTGGCGCGTGACCTCGCGGGCCGGGCGCCGCGCGCGCACGGTGGCCTCGCCCGTGGGGTCGTCGTCGGGTGTTGTGTCGGGAGCCGCGGCGACGGGCCGGGCGACGGGGATGGGCGAGAGGCGGTACGTGAGCCCGAGGTCGTCGCGGTTGCGCACGGCCTCGGTGACCGCGTACGCTCGGGAGGTCTCGGCGCGCACGAAGACCCGCACGTTGCCCACCACGTCGAGGTCGAAGCGAAACGCCCCCTCGGCGTCGGTGGTGGCCTCGCGGCGCTGGCCATCGGGGAGCACCGCGGTGACCGTGGCGCCGACGACGGGCGCGTCGCTCGAACCGCGCACCGTGCCGCGTAGCGCGGCGCGTACGGCGGGAGCCTGCGCCGCGCGCGCGGCCGTGGCGCTGAAGCGGTAGCGGTAGCGGAGCACCGCGGGCACGACCTCGCCGTCGCGGCGCGCGGGCTCGAACACGAACCGGCGCGCGGCGGCGAGGGCCGCCTCGTCGAGGCCGTGCCCGAGGCCCGTGACCACCTCGGCCTCGGTGACGTGCCCCTCGACGTCGACCGAGAGCTGCAGCAGCACCGAGCCCTCGACGCCCTGCGCAAGGGCGTCGGGGGGATACTCGGCTTGGATGAACTGTGTGAGGCGCGGCGGCGCGCTCTGCTGCGCCGCCTGCGGGGGCGGCGGGTCTTGCGGGGTGGTCGGCGCGATCTGCGCGGAGGCCGCGCTGCCGACGAGGGCTGCGGCCGCCGCGAGCGGCGTAGCGAGGCAAATGCGTGCGCGCATCGTTGGTCCGCCGCGTAGATGCATCGGGATACGACGCAGTTGCAAGAACCTGATGCGCGCGCCGTTGCGTTTAGGGCGCTGCGACGGCGAACTCGCGGCTGAAGAACGCGCACTGCTCGGCGCGGCAGACCCCGAAGCGCACGGTGCCGCGCACGCGCACCCCGGGCCCCGCGGCGGTGACGGGCTGCTCGAAGCGCGCGACGGCGTTGGTGAACTCCGCGGCATCGCCGCGGCGCAGCGACGTCTTCGGCATGGAGCCGTTCTCGACCG
Organism: Deltaproteobacteria bacterium; assembly: GCA_947494865.1. Lineage (GTDB taxonomy): Bacteria > Myxococcota_A > Polyangia > Polyangiales > CAISKJ01. The sequence goes on along the minus strand of CANMAT010000330.1, from coordinate 1,035 downwards.
TGGCCTCGACGGCGATGGGGTACTGCTCGTTCACGTGGTACTCGCCGTTGCCGTGGAGCTCGACGCGAAACGCGCCGGGCGCGGCGCCGGCCGGGGCCGTGAGGGCGACGGCGAGGCGATACTCGTCGGCGTCGAGCGACTGCGCGGGGCCCGTGGGGGCGGCGGGCTGCGCGGGCTGGGCCGCGGGTTGCGCGGGCTGGGCCGCGGGCTGCGCGACGGGTTCGACCGTAGGGCGCGCGGCGGGCTGCGAGGGGTTGCGGTCGCACGCGGCGAGGGCCGCGAGCACCGTGACAGACGCGAGGAGCGAGCGTGCGAGCGACATAGGGGTGTGAGCGCCTCCGAGCGGGTTGCTTGCGGCGCGCGGATCGGCGCCAGAGCGATCGGTTCGGTAACACTTTCGCCCGTCGAAACAAAGCGGCTCGCAGGCGCAATGGGGCATGCACGTACTTGACGCCGTTGCGATACAAGTAAAACGATCGGCACCGATGCGTCGCCCCTCACCCCGACTCGCGCTCTCGTTCGTGCCGCTCGCGCTGGGGTGCGCGTCGGCCTCGGAGTGCGTCGTGGGGCGCACCTGCGGCGACGCGCGGTGGCTCGACGACCTCGCGCTCGTCGACGGCGCGCAGGTGCTCGCGCCCGCGGTGACGGCGGCGTTCGCGGGTCAGGCGCCGGGGCGCGGCGAGGCGCTGCCCGTGTCGTCGCGCCGGGCGTACGTGCGCTTCGACCTCTCGGGGCTCGCGGCGGCGGCGGGCGTCGAGCGCGCGGTGCTCTCGCTCGCGCCGCACCCGTCGTGGCGCACGGGAGACCGCGCGGCGCGCATCGTGGTGCGGGGCGTAGGTTCGCCGTGGACGCCCGCGGGGGTGGCGACGGGTGAAGGCCCCGCGGCGACCGACGAGGTCTCGGTGGTGCGGGTGCCAGGCGGGGTGCGCGCGCCCGTGCGGGTCGATGTGACGGCCATCGTGCGGGCGTGGGTGGCCCGCGCGTCGTCGGCCGAGGGCGTGTCGATCGAGTGCGACGGGGCCGAGGCGGTGTTCG
>CANMAT010000329.1 GCA_947494865.1 Deltaproteobacteria bacterium | reverse complement strand
TGGTGCCCGGCGTGCGCGCGAGCGAGCCCGCGGGCGACGCGACGGAAGACACCGCCCGCGCGCAACTCACGCTGAACTCTCCCTTCGACAGCGCCGACGGGGTCATGGCGCGGCGCCGCGTCGCGCCGGGCGTCGTGACCCTCGAGGGCGAGTCGGGCTCGCTCGCCCCGGTGCGCTGGCGGTGGGACGTGATCCGCGACGCGCGGCGCGGCACCATCGTGGAGCTCACGAGCGCCGTGAACGAGTCGCTCGCCTCGACGATCGTGCGGGCGGCCGCGGGGCGCGAGCCGTACCTCCACGCGGGCCTCGCCGCGCTGCGCGAGCTCGTGTGGCTGCGCTACATGCTCGCGGGGCTGCCCTTCGCGTAGCGGGGCGCGCGCTACTGCGAGAGGGCGCGCACGCGCGTCTCGATCGAGGCGCGGTCGGGCGTGTCGGGCCTGCGCGAGAGGTACTCGCGAAAGGCCGCGGCGGCCTCGGCGCGGTGGCGCAGGTGCTCGTGCGTGACCGCGAGGTTGAAGTAGAGCTCCGCCACTTCGCGCCGCGACTCCTGCATGTACCGCAGGGCGGCTTCGAAGGCCTGCAGCGCGGCGCGATACTCTCGGCGCTGGTAGAGGGCCACGCCGCGCCCGAAGAACTCGCTCGCCTCGCGCACGAGGGCGTCGACGCCGGGCGGCGGACGCGCGATGTCCTCGCGGCGGCGACGGGCGAAATCGCGGAGCGCGGCCATGCGCTGCTCGAGGTCGGCGCGCATCGCGGCGGGGGGCCCGAGCCCGAGGATGCGCTCGTACCACTGCGAGGCCTCGGCGACCGACGCCGCGCGCTCGTGCATGCGAAAGGCGTTGAACGCCATCTCGACGGAGGGCGAAGCTTCGAACGCGAGGCCGAAGAGGCGCGCGGCCTCGGTGAAGTCGTTGCGCTCGGCGGCGGCGACAGCCTCGCGGTAGCTGCGGCCGGGGTCGCGCGCGACGGGCGCCGCGGCGGGCGCTCGAGGTGCAACGGCCGCGTCGGCCTCGTGGTGCGCGCTCGACGAGACCACCGACGACGTGGTGACCAGCTCGCCCGCGGGTGCGACGGGCGGCGCGCTCGCGGCGCACGCGCCCAGCGCGACGAAGAGTGCGAGTCGGGTGCGCATCGGTGCCGCGGAGCTCGATCAGGGGGTGACGGTGGAGGGCGTAACGGTGAGCAGGTAGTTGCCCCGCGAGGCCGACCCGAAGCCGCCGACGAAGAGGTAGTAGTCACCGGGGTCGAGGGTGACGTCGAAGGCCGAGGCGACGCCGATGGAGTCGTCGTTGCACGCGCCGGGTACATTGGTGCCGGGGCACGCGGCGCCCTGCGTGAGCCACATGAGCGTGTCGAAGCTCGAGCCCTCGAGGGAGAAATTGACCCGCTGGCGGCGGTCGACGCGGTAGCGAAACACGACGTCTTCGGAGGTCGACGCGGTCGAGCACGGGGCCGTGTAGTCGTGGCGCATCATCGCGGTGTTGCCCATGTACACGCCGCCTCCCGAGGGGATGGCCACCATGGTGGAGCACGTGTCGTTGTCGGTCACCGCCATGGGCGTTACGGGCGACGCGGTGTCGAGCGTGAGGGTGTAGTCGCCGCCGCGGATGCTCTTCACCACGACGTAGTAGGTGCCCGGGTCGAGGCCGCGCACCGTGAGGCGGCCCGGCGAGCCGAAGCGGCACGCGCGCTCCGTCGCGCGGTCGCCGCACGTGGTCCCGAGGGCGAGGTAGAAGTAGTCCGACGCGCCGCCGGTGGCGGTGACGATCACGTCGCGGCGCTCGGCGAGGGTGAAGCGGTACACCGCGTCGCGCGAGCCGGTGCCCGAGCACGAGAGCTGGTAGTCGGCCTCCATGCCCGCGTACGAGCCCATCGCGGGGGTGCCCGGGACGATGGTGAGCGGGTTGGCGCAGGTGTCGCCCGCGGGCGGCGGCGACGGCGGCGTGACCATCACCTCGAGGGTGAAGGGGTTGATCGAGCGGCCCGCCACGACCAGGAAGTACGTGCCCGGCATGAGCTCGCGCGCCGTGAACTGCGCGGGCGCCGCCGAGTCGCAGCGGTAGGTGGTCGCCGGCGAGCGCGTGCACGCGTCGACGAGGGCGAGCGTGAGGTAGTCGCTGCGCGAGCCCGCGACGCGGGCCGCGATGTTGGACCGCTCGGTGAGCGTGATGGAGTACACGAGGTCGGGCTGGAGGCCGCCGCAGCGCGTGGTGACGTCGGAGGCCACGTCGACGAGGTCGCCGGTGAACGTGCCGCCCGTCGGGGGGATCACCCGCGGCGCGGCGCAGGTGTCGTTGGCGGGCGGCGTGGTGGCGGGCGCGAGGTCGACGTTGAGCTCGACGTCGGCGCTGGTGCCCGACGAGCTGGTGCCGAGCAGCACGAAGTACTCGCCCGCGGGGAGCGCGCGCAAGCGCACCGTGGTGGGAAACCCGATCTGGCACACGCGCACGTCGGCCGTGGTCATGGGGCTGCCGCACATGCGCGGCATGAGCTGCAGGTACACCGCCGCGGTGCCCGCCGTGGCCGTGAGGGTGACGTCGCGCGCGTCGGTGAGGGTGAAGCGCGCCACCACGTCGCGCATGAGCATGCCGCCCGCGCACTGGAACCGGTAGTTGCCCGTGGTGCCCGCCGTGGGCATGGTGAAGCGCCCGCCGCGCGACACGTCGAGCGGGTCGGAGCACGTGTCGTACGGAGGCTGGCGACAGCCGCCGGGCTCGGCCATGTCGACCATGCCGTTGCAGTTGTTGTCGATGGCGTCGCCGCACAGCTCGGGGAGCCGCGAGTTGACGCGCGGGTTCGACTCGTCGCAGTCGCCGCCAACCCAGCACACCGCGCCGCCGTCGGCCACGGAGGCGTCGCCCCCGGCGCCCGCGTCGCAGTCGGGGGCCGCGCAGTGGATGTCGGGGTCGCCGTCGCGGTCGCTGTCGCGCGGGGCGTGCACGCACGTCTTGGTGGGCTCGTCGCAGCGGTCGACGGTGCAGGTGTAGTTGTCGTTGCAGGCCACGGGTGTGCCGCGCACGCAGCCGCGGCGCGTGTCGCAGGTCTCGAGCCCGTCGCAGTACACGTCGTTGTCGCAGGCCATGTTGTTGGGCACGCTCACGCAGCGCCCGTCGCCCGCGCAGAAATCCATGGTGCAGTCGATGCCGTCGTCGCACTGCGAGCTGCGCGTGCACACGCGCCCCGCGGCGTCGGCGCGGCCCGTGTCGACGGGGCGCGGGCCCGTGTCGGCGCGGTCTTCCGCGGCGTCCATCGTGCCGGCCTCGGCGAAGGTCGTGGGGGGCTCCTCACCGCACGCGGCGGTGCCGAGCGCGACGAGCAGCGATGCAAGGAGTGCGAGGGGCCGCGGGGGCTGCGCGCGCAGTGCCATGAAAGACTTCTCCATCCGAAGGGTCGTCGAGTATAGGCAGACTCTTCGCGCGTCGGGGCGGCGATCTGGGGCCACGAAATCGCGGCTGGTCGCGGGGCGCCCGCGCGGGGTATTAAGGTGCACCGTTCATGAACCGTCGCGCCAAGATCGTTTGCACCATCGGCCCCGCCTGTAACCACCCCGAAGGCATCGACCAGCTCATCGCGTCGGGGATGGACGTCGCCCGGCTCAACTTCTCGCACGGCACCCACGAGGATCACTCCAAGGCCATCGGGTACATTCGCGAGGCCAGCGCGCGCCACAAGAAGGCCGTGGCCATTCTGGGCGACCTGTGCGGCCCCAAGATTCGCGTAGGCAAGCTCAACCACCCGGCGAGAGACATCGTGCCCGGCGAGACCTTCGCCATGGTGGCGGGCGCGACGGCCGAGGGCGACGACGTGCCCGTGCGCTACGCCACGCTGGCCGAAGACCTGCGCCCCGGCGACCTCGTGCACCTCGACGACGCGCGCATCCAGCTCAAGGTGACGCACATCGAGGGATTGCGCGTGCACATGCTCGTGCAAGAGGGCGGGCACCTGCGCAACAACGTGGGGGTGCACCTGCCGTCGGGCAACCTCACGCTCGACGTGCTCACCGCGAAGGACAAGGAAGACCTGATGTTCGGCCTCACGGCGGGCATCGACTACGTGGCCGTGTCGTTCGTGCGCAGCCCCGACGACGTGAAGCTCGTGCGAGAGATCTGCGACGCGTGGGGCCGACGCCTCCCGGTGTGCTCGAAGATCGAGACCCCGCAGGCGATCGACAACCTCGACGCCATCGTGGAGACCTCCGACGCGGTGATGGTCGCGCGCGGCGACCTCGGGGTGGAGTTTCCGCCCGAGCAGGTGCCCGTGCTGCAGCGTCGTGTGCTCGCCAGCGCGGCGCAGCACCGCCGCCCGGTGATCGTAGCGACGGAGATGCTCCACTCGATGATCACCTCGACGCGCCCCACGCGCGCCGAGGCCAGCGACGTGGCCACCGCCATCTACGACGGCGCCGACGCCACGATGCTCTCGGGCGAGACGGCCTCCGGGGCGCACCCCGCCCTCGCCGTTCGCATGATGGCCCGCGTGGTGTCGGCGGCCGAGTCGTCGCCCTACTGGGTGCCCCGCATGCCCCCTCCCCCGGAGCCGCCGGTGCCCTTCGCCGAGGCCCTCGCGCGCACCGCCGTGGGCGCCGCGAGAGACGTCGGCGCGCGCCTCATCGCGGTGTTTACGCAGACGGGCGACACCGCGCGGCTCATCTCGAAGGAGCGCCCCACGGTGCCCGTGATCGCGTTCTCGCCGAGCGAGAGCATCCGCCGCCGCATCGGCCTCTACTGGAACGTGTGGGCCCGCGTGCTCTCGCCCATACGCGACACCGACGAGATGGTCGACGCCGTGCAGAACCACCTGCAGGCCGCCGGGCTCGTGTCGCCGGGCGACAAGATCGTGCTCGTGTACGGCTCGCCCATCGCCATGACGGGGCGCACCAACACCGTGCGCATCGTGCAGATTCAGTAGCTCGCTGCGGCACCGCGATGGCTCGCAGCACCGACGTCTTCAACCCCCCGTGCGGAGGCTCCCATGGCCGATGTGAAGATCTACGTGACCGATTATTGCCCCTACTGCGTGCGCGCGAAGGGGCTCCTCAACCGCAAGAAGATCCCCTTCACGGAGATCAACGTCGAGGGCGACGACGCGAAGCGCGCCTGGCTGGTGAGCGCCACGAAGCAGCGCACGGTGCCGCAGATCTTCATCGACGATCGTCCCATCGGTGGATGCGACGACCTTCACGCGCTCGACCGTTCGGGCCAGCTCGACAAGCTCCTCGGCCGCACCTGATCGCCCTCGTCGCGGCCCTCGCCGCGATGCTGTTCTCCGCGCCCCTCTTCGCGCAGCCACAGCGCCCCGCCGTGGGCTACGGCGTCACCGCCTGGCGCGACGGGGGCTACGGCGCCGTGCGCGGCGCCACGCTGGGGCCCATCGAGAGCTCGCAGCACCCGGGCGTCGGGTACGGCACGCCCGCGAGCGCCGAGGCCCTCGACGAGCTCGCCGCGCTCGGCTGCAACTGGGTGAGCGTGACGCCCTTCGGGCGCCAG
>CANMAT010000328.1 GCA_947494865.1 Deltaproteobacteria bacterium | reverse complement strand
CGTACGACACGTGCTCGTAGCGCGCGAGGAGCGTGCGGAGCAGCGCGATCTCGTCGTCGTTGCGGGGCGCAAAGTCGGTGTGTCCCCCCTCCGTGGCGAGCACCTCGTAGCGGTCGTCGGCCCAGTACGCGACGGCCTCGCCGAGGCCCGTCCCCGCGCCCAGCACGGCCCGCGGGGCGCGCGCGACCTCGACGCCCTCGTGCAGCGTGACCACCGCGTCGGAGGCCACGTTGGCGATGCCGTACGCGGTGGCTTCGAAGTCGTTGAGGAGCCGCACGGGGTTGCGCGTGACGCCCTCGAGCGCGGGGCCGTCGATCACCCACGGGAGGTTGGTGACGCGGCACACATCGGCCACCACGGGCCCCGCGACGCCGAGGCACATGGGCATCGAGGCGCCGTACCTGCGCACGAAGCCCTCGACGAGCGCTTCGAAGCTCGCGTGGGCGGCGCTCGCGTAGCGCTCCTCGGCCACGATGCGCACCGCAGGCCCCTCGACGTCGGCCACGGCGAGGAGGGTCTTGGTGCCCCCGATGTCTCCGGCGATCACTCTCATGGGCGTTGACGCTCCCACGAGTGCCCGAGGGCCGACAAGAACCCGGCGAACCTCGATCAGCGGCTCCACGAGAAGAGGTAGGCCTGCGCGAGGAGCATCAACGACGCGACCACGGCGATCACCACGAGCACGCGCGCGGCGCCGTCGCGCCCCCGCGGGAAGAGCGTGAGCGGCGGCGGCTGCAGCGCGACGGGGTCTCTCGAAGCGCGCGGCGCGCGGGGGGCCGGGTCGACGACCGCGAGGGCTTCTTCGAAGGTCGCCTCGGCGTCGATCTCTCGGCGCAGCTCGCGAACCTCCTCGAGGAGGCGCGCGAGCTCGTCGGGCGACACCTCGGCCTCGTCGAACTCGTCGGGCTCCATCCGCGCCACAGCGGGCCAACGCTCGCATGTACCGCGCGCCGCTCGCAAGGAACCGGTTGACCCGCCCCCGTCGCCTCCGCGAGCATGCGCCGCCCATGGCTGAGACCCCGACCGACTGGTACGCCCCGCTCCTTCGCCCCGCGCTCGCCGCGATGCGCGCGTACGCGCCCGTTTCGACGGGCCCGGCGATTCGCCTCGACGCCAACGAGTCGCCGCACGCGCTGCCCCCCGAGGCGCGCGCGCTGCTCGCCGACGCGCTGGGCGCGGTCGCCATGCACCGCTACCCCGACGTGCGCGCGACGCGGCTCCGCGAGCTCATCGCCGAGCGCGCGGGCGCGCACCCCGACGAGGTGGTGATCGGCTGCGGCAGCGACGAGGTGATCGCCCTCCTGCTCCTCACGCTCGCGGCGCCGCGGGCGGGGCGCGCGCGCGCGTCGGTGCTCTTCCCCGAGCCTACCTTCGTGATGTTTCGCGTGAACGCCGTCGCGCAGGGCCTCGACCCCGTGGGCGTGCCCCTCGACGACGGGTGGGACCTCGACGTGCCCGCCATGCGCGATGCGCTCGCGACGGCGCGCCCCAACGTGGTGTTTCTCCCCTCCCCCAACAACCCGACGGGCAACCTCTTCGCGCGCGACCGCGTCGAGGCCGTGGTCGACGCGGCCCCCGACGCGCTCGTGGTGCTCGACGAGGCCTACGGCCCCTTCACCGCGACGAGCTACCGCGACCTGCGCCGCGCGCGCTCCAACGTGGCGCAGCTCCAAACCCTCTCGAAGCTCGGGCTCGCTGCGGCGCGCGTGGGGTGGGGCATCCTCCCCCGGGGCCTCTCGTCCGAGGTCGACAAGGTGCGCCAGCCCTACAACCTCAACGCCCTCTCGCAGCGCGCGGCGGAGCTCTGCCTCGGCGAGCTCGCGCCGCACTTCGAACGCGCCGTCGCCGACATCGTGCGCGAGCGGTCGCGCCTCATGGAGGGCCTCGCGCGCATCGACGGGCTCGCGGTGTCACCGTCGCAGTCGAATTTCGTGTGGGTCGAGGCGCCCGTCGACGCGGGGCGGGTGCACGCCGCGCTGCTCGCGCGCGGCATCGTGGTGCGGTCGTTTCACGCAGCGGGCGGCCGCCTCGCGCGGCGCCTTCGCATCACCGTGGGCACGCGCGACGAGAACGACGCCCTCCTCGCGGCGCTGCCCGCGTGCCTATGAGGCCTTGCGGCCGAGCGAGAGCGTGGCGCCGAGGAGCGCGCAGGAGATCAGCGCGGGGATCATGGTGAGGGCGATCAGTGCGGCCATGGCGAAGCGCCATCGCAGCCGCCGTGCCTCGCGCGAACCCCTTGGTATTTCAGAGCGTGTCGTGTGCGTCGCGCGTCGCGGCGGCCACGGAGGCGCGTCTCTCCGACGGCCCCCGCGCATGAGCCTTGACGGCGACGGGCGACGACGACTCCAATGTTCGCCATGAGCAGCCTTCGCATCGCGTTCGTCGTGTTCGCGCTCGCGGCCTGTCGCCGCACCCCGCCGCAGGCGCCTCCCGTCGGGCCGCTCGCCGCCGACCAGGCGCCGCCGATCACCCCGCAGCCCCCGTCGGCCGACGCGCTGGTGCTCTCACCCGGCGAGGGCATCGGCCCCTTCGCGCTCGGCATGACGCGGGGAGCGCTGCGCGCCCTCGCGCCCGACGCCCGTGAGCTGAGCCCGCGCGAACTCGGCCTCGACGGCATCACCGTGATGTTCGACGCAGACGCGCCGGCGGGCGTGGCGACCTCGATCCGCGTGATGCTCGCCGACGCGGCGGGTGGAGTGCGCGTGGGCACGGCGGTGCTTCCGAACGCGGCGACCTACGAGCAGGTGGTCGCCGCGGTGGGGCCCTGCGAGGCGCGCGTTGCGCTCCGCGGAGGGAGCACGACGCCGTGTCAGAGCGGCGCGGTGAAGGTGGTGCAGGCGGGGCCCGCGGGCGCTGTGGGCCTCGAGGTGGCGCGCTGACGGGTCAGTCGCGCGAGGGCCCCTCGCGGTGGTCGGCGACCGAGGCCGCGACGGGGGCCGCGTGGGGGCGCGCGCTGCGGCGCTTGCGGTAGCGCATCGAGAGGAGCTCGACGCCGAGGGAGAAGGCCATGGAGAAGTAGATGTACCCCTTGTCGATGTGCTGCCCGAAGCCCTCGGCGAGGAGCATCACGCCGATGAGGGTGAGAAACGACAGGGCCAGGAGCTTCACCGAGGGGTGGGCCTCGACGAACTCGCCCACGGCCTTGGAGAAGAAGCCCATGACGCTCACGGCGATGAGCATGGCGATGACCATCACGCGGATGTCGCGGGCCATGCCGACGGCGGTGACCACCGAGTCGAGCGAGAAGACCAGGTCGACGATGATGATCTGCGCGATCATGCCCACGGGGCTGAAGCGCTTGCGGGGCGCGTCGTCGGAGCCTTCGAACTCGTCTTCGTCGCGCTCGACCTTGTCGTGAATCTCCTTGGCGCTCTTGGCCATGAGAAAGAGACCGCCCCCGAGCAGAATGAGGTCGCGCGCCGAGAAGCCCCGGGCGCCCACGTGCACGAGGGGGCGCACGAGGCCCATCATCCACTGGAGCGAGAGGAGCAGGCCCACGCGGGCGACGAGGGCGAGCGCGAGGCCTGCGCGGCGGATGGGCTCGCGGCGATCGGCGGGCACCTTCGCGATGAGGATCGCGAGGAAGACCACGTTGTCGATGCCGAGCACCACCTCCATGGCGGCCAGGGTCACGAGCGAGACCCAGAAGTCGATCGAGAGCATCGCGGTGTGTGTCGCCTCCTGCAGCGGGATGAGAGCCCAGCCGCTGCGCCAGGGCCCGCAATGTGTTGTACGAATCCGCGCCCGTTGCCACAGGAAACCGACGGCGCTAGCCCGCGGCGGCCGCCCGCAGGTCTACGTGGAACGACGTGCCCCGCCCGGCGGCGCTCTCGACCGACACGGTTGCGCCCATGGCGTCGCACATGTGCTTGACGATCGCGAGGCCGAGCCCCGTGCCGCCGAGGGAGCGCGAGCGGCTGGCGTCGACGCGGTAGAAGCGCTCGAAGATGCGCGGGAGGTGGCGCGCCTCGATGCCCGGGCCGTTGTCTTCGACGGTGACGCGCACGGCGCCGTCGCGGGCGATGGCGCGGAGGGTCACGCGGGCGCCCTCGGGCGAATACTTGATGGCGTTGTCGACGAGGTTCACGAGCACGTGCTCGAGGCCGCGGCGGTCGGCCACGACGAGGGGCAGGCCCGGCGCCACGGCGGCCTCGACGCGGGTCTTGCGGGCGCCCGCGGCGAGGGCCATGAGCTCGATGGCGTGGTCGATCGCGGGCTCGACGACCAGGGGCTCGAGCTGCATCGCGAACTCGCGCGACTCGAGCTTCGAGAGCTCGAGGAGGTCTTCGACGAGGCGGTGCAGGCGCTCGCCGTGGCGGTCGACGATCTGCACGAACTCGCGCGCGGCGTCGGGCTTCTGGAGGGCCCCGAGGAGCAGCGTCTCGGCCGCGGCGCGCACGGCGGCGACGGGGGTTCGCAGCTCGTGCGACACGTTGGCGACGAAGTCTCGGCGCACGGTCTCGAGGCGCCGGAGCTCGGTCACGTCGGAGAGCACCGCCACCGCGCCGCCGTCGGGGTTGTCGACGGGGGCCACGCGCGCCATCACCCGCCGCGGGCGCACGCCCACCACGGCCACCTCGCGGGTCACCGTGGCGCGCTCGCGCAGGGCCTCGTCGAACACCTCGTGGAGGTCGGCGTTGCGCAGCGCCTCGATGGGCGAGCGCCCCACCACGTCGCGCCCCACGAGGAACATCTCGCGCACCGCGCGGTTCGCGAGCGCGATGGTGCCGTCGGCGCCGGTCACCAGCACGCCCTCGGCCATCCCCTCGAGGATGGCCCCGAGGCGGTCGCGCTCGCGCCCGAGGCTCGCGAGCGACGCGGCGAGGTTGTCGGCCAGCTCGTCGAGGGCGCCGGCGAGCGCGCCCACCTCGTCGCTCTGGCGCAGGCGCGCGCGCACCGAGAGGTCTCGCACCATGGCCCGCGCGGTGGCCGTGAGCCCGCGCAGGGGGCGCGACGCGAGGGTGGCCGCGAGCCATGACATCCCCGCCGCCGCCACGAGGCCGAGCAGGGCGCCGATGGCGAGCAGCCGCCACGTCGCGATGCGCGCCTGCCGCAAGATCTCGGGCGACACCGCCGCGCGCACCACCCACGCGCCGCCGGGGCCCCACAGGCGCGTCGCGGCGTAGAGAAAGGGCGTGTGGAGCGTGCCGCTGTCGCGCCGCGCGCGGCCGAGCCCGGTGCGCATCGCCTCGGCCACCTCGGGGCGGTCGCGGTGGTTGTCGAGGGCGGGCAGGTCGGCCGGCGACACCGCCGAGTCGGCCGCCACGCGCCCCGTCGGGTCGACGAGCGTGAGGCGCGTGCGCGAGCGCCGCGCGAGGTCGCGCAGCAGCGCGTCGGCGCGGGCGGTGTCGAAGGCCGACGAGGCCGAGAGGGCCGCGACGGTCATCGAGGCGCAGGTGGAGAGCTCCTCCCGCGCGTTGCCTTCGAGGGCGCGCCCCAGGGCCGACGAGAGGTACCACTGCGTGCCCGCGAGGCCGATCGCCACGAGCAT
>CANMAT010000327.1 GCA_947494865.1 Deltaproteobacteria bacterium | reverse complement strand
GCCGGTGGTGCAGGTCTGCGAGGCCGAGCAGGCGTTGCCGCAGGTGCCGCAGTTGGCCGGGTCGGTCTGGAGGTCGGCGCAGGCGCTCGCACACATCGTCTGGCCCGCGGGGCACATCGTGGCGCCGGTGCACGCGCCCGCGGCGCAGGTCTGGCCGGCGGCGCAGGTGCGGCCGCACATGCCACAGTTGGCCGCGTCGGTCGCCGTGGTCACGCAGACCGAGCCGCAGAGAACCTGGCCCGTGGGGCAGGTCATGGCGCGGCAGGTGCCCGCCTGACAGGTCTGGCCCGTCGGGCACGCGGTGCCGCAGCCGCCGCAGTTGGCGACGTCGGTCATGGTGTCGGCGCACACGCCGCCGCACGAGGTCTGCCCCGCGGGGCACATCATGGAGCTCCGGCACATGCTGCCGGTGCACGTCTGCCCGGCCGCGCAGGTGTTGCCGCAGGTGCCGCAGTTGGCCGAGTCGTTGGTGGTGTCAACGCAGGTCGAGCCGCAGCGCACCTGCCCGGTGGGACAGTCGGCGGCGCGGCACATGCCGCCGTTGCAGGTCTGCCCCGCGGGACAGGCGTTGCCGCACGAGCCGCAGTTGGCCACGTCGTTGGTGGTGTCGACGCAGGTGGTGCCGCAGAGCGTCTGCCCCGACATGCACATCATGTCGGACTGGCAGGTGCCGGCTCGGCAGACCTGGCCCGCGGCGCAGGTGGTGCCGCAGGTGCCACAGTTCGAGCTGTTCGACTGCGTATCCACGCAGACGTCGCCGCAGCGGGTCTGACCCATGTCGCACGCCGGCGGCCCCTGGTCGGTCACAACGGGCGTGTCCGTGGGGGCGGGCGTGTCTTCGGTCGTCGGGGTGTCGGTCGTCGTGGGCTTGTCTGTTCCCGAGTCCGTCGTCGGTGTGGTGGCGGGCGGATCGCTCCCGCAGCCAGCCACCGACGAGAGGACCGCGAGCGCCAGACACCAGGTCTTCAATCGGCTCATGCGTGTCTCCGTGCGCGTTACACCGGCACCCGCCGCACCAATCGCTCCCCATGAGCGCGCGTGCGACGAACGGTCCGGCGAAAAGCAGTGCGCGGCCCTTCTACCGAAGGTTGCGTGAGGTTTCCACCCCACAGCCCACCTTCCGTGCGACGGCCCCGCGCAGAGAGGCCAGTGAACGCTCAGCGCACAAAGCGCTTGCCGAGCACGTACACCGGCGCGCCCAGCGCGATGAGCCCCAGCGAGGCGGCCACGAGCCCCGGGTCGCTGCGCGCGAAGCTCACGAGCATGAGCACCGTGGCCGCGAAGAACCCGAGCACCGTCCACGGGTATCCGGGCACGCGGTAGGGCCGCGCGAGCTCGGGCTCTCGCACCCGCAGCACGATGGTCGCGAGCGCGCCGAGGGCGTAGAACGGCCACGCCCCCACCACGAACACCTCTGCGAAGCGCCCCACGAACGGCGAGAGCGCGTAGGCGAGCGCGAGCGAGGCGGTCACCGCAATGGCGCGGTCGGGCGTGCCCGCGGGGCCCACGCGCGCCAGCGACGGGGCGAAGTCGCCGTCGGCCCCCATGGCAGCGATCACGCGGGTGCCCGTGAGCATTCCGATCATGCAGCCGCCGAAGGCCGAGAGGGTCACGAGGGCGGCCATCGCGCGCATGCCCGGTGCGCCCGCGAGGTGCGCGCCGAGCGCGTTGCCCGGCGCCGTGGAGGCCGCGAGCGCGGCGGTGCCGAGCGCGCGGTGGTAGCCCGCCACAATAAGCATGTACACCGCGGCGACGCCCGTTGTGCCCAGCACCAGCGCGCGCGGAATGGTGCGCCCCGGGTCACGCACCTCGCCCGCGATGGAGGTCACGTCGATCCAGCCGTCGTAGGCCCAGAGCACGGGCACCACTGCGGCGAGGAGCTCGCCCGACGCCGCCGAGACCGCCTCGTGGTGCGATGGCGCGTCGGCGCCGAAGGCCGCGAGCGCGGCGACGCAGAGGCCCACGGCGCGCGCGGCGGCGGTGACGCTCTGCACGCGGGCGGCGCGGCGCACGCCGGTCACGTTGAGGGCCGCGACGAGTGCGATGACGACGCTCGAGACCACCGCTTCGCGCACGCCCACGACGGGCGCGAGGTGGCGCGCGGTGACGCCCGCGAAGAACGCCACCGACGAGGGCACCAGCACGAGCAGCATCGCCCAGCCGAAGAGAAATGCGACGAGGGGCCCGTACGCGCGGCGGAGGTACACGTAGAGCCCGCCCGTGCCGGGGAGGGCCGCGCCGGGCTCCGCGAGGCTCAGCGCGCCGAGGAGCGAGAGCGCCGCGCCGAGTGCCCACACGAGGAGGGCGCGCGACGTGGAGCCCGCGCGCCGGGCCACCTCGGCGGGGGTCTGAAAAATCCCGCTGCCGATCATCGCGCCGACGGTGACCATCGTCGCGTCGAGGGCGCCGACGTCGCGGCGCGGGGAGTTCTCAGCGTTCATGGTGGGATCCGTGGGGAGAATCGCGATACGGTGAGCAGGCGAGGCGAGCGATGCGCAGGTTCGAATTCACCGAGGGGTCGAGCGCGAAGTTCTGGGAGGCCGCCGTCGAGGCGAGCGCCTTCGTCGTGGTGTACGGGCGTATTGGGGCCGCGGGGCAGCGCAAAGAGAAGCTCTTTCCGTCGGCCGACCTCGCGACGAAGGAGCACGATCGCAAGGTCGCCGAGAAGCTGCGCGAGGGGTACCGTGAGGTCTCTTCGGGCGCCGCCGCAAGCGGCACGAGCGCCGCACCGACGCGGGTGCTCCCCCCGCGGCCGAAGAAGAAGCCTACGAGCGCCGCCCTCGCGGCCGCGGCCGACGCGCTCATGGCGCTCGAGTCCGAGGTGGGCTCGCGCAGCTGGAAGGTCGCGCTCCAGGCGCGCCGCGCGCTGCGGTCCCTCGACGTCGTCGCGGGCTGCGACCCGGCCGACCACGCCGCGCTCGCGTCGGTGTTCGACGGGCTCATGGCCACGGTGACGGCCCCCCGCGGCGCGCGCCGCCTCCCGCTGCGCACGGCGCTCGCGCTCCTCACGCGCCTCGACGCCGGCGCCTTCACGCGCGCCCTCACGGCGTGGCGCAAGGTCTCCGACGCCTCGCCCGCGGCCCCCGCGCTGCGCGCGCTGGCGGCCCTCAGCGACGCCCTCGACGAGCCCGAGCTCGCCCTGCGCGCGTGCGCCCTCCTCGGGGAGCGACCCGACGCAGGGGGGCCGCCCGAGGTCGTGTGGCAGTCTCGCTGGAGCGCGCTGCGGTCGCACGTCGACGGTCGCCTCGCCGAGCGCGGCTCGTCGCGCGCCGCGGTGCTGCGGGCCTTCGACGTCGCGGGGGACCCCCACCTGGCGCGCCGCGCTGGGCGCATGGCGGCGTAGCGAGCGCCGCCCGCGCGCTAAATACAATCAGTGGTGGTGGTGCCCGTCGGGGCCGTGCGCGTGGCCGTGCGTGCGCTCCTCTTCGGTCGCCTCGCGCACCGACTTGACCTCGACGTCGAAGAACAGCGTCTGGCCCGCGAGCGGGTGGTTGCCGTCGAGGGTGACCTCGTCTTCGCCGACCTCGGTCACCCACAGCACGATGTGCTCGCCGCGGCGGCCCACGGCCTCGAGCTGCATGCCCACCTCGGGGGTCTCACCCTCGGGCAGCGAGCTGCGCGGCACCGTCAGCACGCGGTCGTTGCGGCGCGGGCCGTAGCCGTCGTCGGGCTGCACCGTGACGGCGAGCTTGTCGCCGACGGTCTTGCCGAGGAGGGCGGCCTCGAGCCCCGGCACGATCTGCCCCGAGCCGTGAAGGTAGAGGAGCGCCTCGTCGCCCTCCGAGGTGTCGATGAGGCTGCCGTCTTCGGCCTTGAGCGTGTAGTCGATGGCGACGATGCAACCGTCTGCGATGATCATGTTCGAACGGTGTCCTTCCTGCCCGGCGGGTCCGAATACGGGCAGAGACGTTTGCACCCGGTCGTGACAGCGAGCGCGCGGACCATAGCCACAACTTCTGTGCCCTGTCGATGCAACCCGCGTTCGGGCGTGCGTCACTTCTTCGCAGTGAAAATGTAGCGCCGTGGCCGCGTGTGGTGTTTGTTCTTGCGCCCCTCCGAACCTCTGCAATGAACCGCAAACTTTCGCACTCAGCCCCCTATCTGGCGTTCGCCGCGACCGCGGCGGGCCTCCTCTGCGACCACGACGCGGCCCGCGCGCAGCCTCGCGCGGCGCCCCCGTTGCAGCGCGCCGCCCGCGCGGTCGCGCCCCTCGTCGCGGTCGCCGCCGACGCCTCGACGCTCGCGTCGCCCGTCGACGCAGCGACCGACGCCGGCGTCGCGGTCGCGCGCGCGTGCCCCGGCGGCATGGTGCTCGCTGAGGGCGACTGGTGCGTCAACGTCGACCAGAAATGCCTCCGCTGGCTCGACGAGCCTACACGCCTACAGTGCGCGGAGTTCGAGCCGCCCAAGTGTACGAGCCGACGCCGCCACATGGCCGTGTGCATCGACCGCTACGAGTACCCCAACCAGGCTGGGGTGAGCCCCACGGTCATGGCGAGCTGGTACGACGCGCGCCGACTGTGCCGCGCGCAGGGCAAGCGCCTCTGCACCGAGACCGAGTGGACCTTCTCGTGCGAAGGGCCGGCCATGTCACCGTACCCCTACGGCATCGCCCGCGACCGCACGGCGTGTCGCATCGACTACCAGCCGTCGGCCCCCGACCGCGCGCGCCTCGGCGACCCCCGCTACGACCTCGACGAGAGCGCGCGGCTCTACGGCGCGATGCCCTCGGGCACCATGCCGCGCTGCGTGAGCTGGGCGGGCGTGCACGACATGACCGGCAACGTCGACGAGTGGACGGTGAACGAGACGGGCCAGCCCTTCGACTCGGCCCTCAAGGGCGGCTGGTGGGGGCCCATCCGCGGGCGGTGCAGGCCCGCGACCACGGCCCACAACGAGGGCTTCATCTATTATCAAATCGGGTTTCGGTGCTGCGCCGACCCCGATCCGCCCTATCGCTCTTCGGGGTCGGCCGCCGACGGCGGCACCGACGGCGGGTGATCGTGCGAGTCGTCGCCCTCGGGGTCTTCTTCGCCCATGGCGGGCGCCATCGAAGACCCGCGGCGCTCCCGTGGCTCGACGCGAATGCGTGACGCCGTCTGGCGCTCGTCCCAGGGCATGCCGGGCTTCCACTCGACCTCGCCCGAGGTGCCCCAGCCCACGGCGCGCACGGCGCTGCCCTCCCAGCGCATCCAGAGAAAGCCCCCGTCGGGCCGCGCGGCTTGATCGAGGCACGCGACGCGCGTCACGCGACCATCGTCCCACCGCAGGGTGGCCGCGTGCGGAACGTGGAGGTGACCGCAAAGAACCCACCGCGGTCGGAGCCCGCTCACCACCGCAGCCGCGTGGGGGTTGCCCACCTGCGGCCAGTGCCGCTGGCGAATGCCGCGGGCGCCCGCGCGCGCCACGGCGCTGTCGCGCCCGGCGATGCCGCGCGGCCACTCGTGCAAGATGAGCATGTCGGCCGAGGGCACCGCGCGCACGACGTCGACGTCGGC
>CANMAT010000326.1 GCA_947494865.1 Deltaproteobacteria bacterium | reverse complement strand
GCCACCGCGGGCTGCGTGAGCCGGTCGACGGGGAAGAAGATCAGCGCGAGCAGCACCAGCACGAAGGCCGCGACGACGGCGATGGGCACCGCGGCCTTGCGCCAGGGGCTCTCGGTGTCTTCGACCTCGGCGATGCGCGCCTCGGGGTTGTGCGTGAGGCGCCAGGCGCGCACGAGCTCGTCGGCGAAGAGGTTCATGTCGCCGTGGCGCTGCGTGGGGCGCTCGGCGAGGGCCTTGCTCAGCGCGATTTTGTAGGTGTCGTGCATCGAGGGCCCCGGGTCGCTAAACCACGAGTCGGTGCGCCCCGACTGCATCACCGTGGGAAGAAACATGGGCTTGAGCGAGCGCCCCACGAGGAGCTCGTACACAATGGCCGCGGTGGCGAACACGTCGGTCTGCGCCGTCGCGGGCTTCGCGCGAAAGAGCTCGGGCGCGCGGTAGAGGTCGGCCAGCTCGGGGGCCGGCGGCGCAGCCTCGCGGTACTCGACGCGCTGATCGGTGTGGCAATAGAAGTTCTCGGGCACGAGGCGCTCGCCGAGCACCACGGCGCCGCGGTGCAGGTCGCGCACGCAGCCCGCCACGTTGATGGCGACGGCCTCGACCACGCGCGGGTCGGGGTGCGACTTGAGCCCGTTGAGCAGCGCCCGCAGCGTGCACGGGAGCAGCGACACCTGACCGAACACCGAGGCCTCGGCGGGCTCGTCGTCGGGCGACGCGAAGGCGAGCGGCGCGAGCGGCGTCGAGGGCGGCGGCGGCGGTGCAACGACGACGGGCGGCGGTGCGACGACGACGGGCGGCGGAGCGACGGCGGGCGGCAGCGGCGGCGCGGCGGCGGGAGGCGGCGGTGCGACGGGAGGCGGTGGCGCGGCGACGGGAGGCGGTGGCGCGGCGACGGCGCGGGGTGGGGGCACCTCGTCGGCGGGAGGCACGGTGGCGTCGACGTCGAAGAGGTCGCGCGGGGCCGCGGCGGGGCGCGGCGGCGGGGCGATGGGAACGCGGCTCACGAAGTGCGCCGCGGGGCGCGACGAGACCGTGATGGGAAGGGTGGCCGGGTCGAGGGGAGGACGCTCGTCGGGGCGCGCGAAGAGGTCGCGCGAGCCCGAGGAGGGAGGCCCGTCGGACTCGCCCTTCACGAGCGTGCGGTCGGGGTCGCGGTCGCGCTCGCGGGCGACCGTGGGCTCGTCGTCGAGGAAGCGCAGCGCGCGCACGTTGGGGGGCGGCGCGCGCGGCGTCTTGCGCGGGTCGGGATCGGGCGTAGTGGTCTCCACCGAGTCGTCGGCGTTGCGCGGTCGCGGCGGTGTCGGCGGACCGGGAGGCCCTCTCATCGCCGCGCAGCGTTGGACGCCAGCGCGCACAGTGTCAATGGGGGATCACCGACAGCCTCGCATTCCGCGAGGGGGCGAAGTACCGTCCGCGCCCTCCGATGAGCACCTACGAGAACGTGACCCTCGAGCGCGACGGCGGGTGGGCCGTCGTCACCCTCAACCGCCCCGACGCGATGAACTCCCTCTCGCGCGCCCTCGTGCGCGAGCTCGGCGACGTGTTTCGCGCGCTCTCGGCCGACGCGACCGTGCGCGTGGTGATTCTCACCGGCGCGGGCGACAAGGCCTTCTGCGCGGGCGCCGACCTCAAAGAGCGCAAGGGCATGACCGACGACGACGTGCGCGCGATGCTCGGCTACTACCGCGAGAGCTTCGGCGTCATCGACCGCTGCGCGAAGCCCGTGGTGGCCGCCCTCAACGGCGTGGCCCTCGGCGGCGGCTTCGAACTCGCCCTCGCGTGCGACCTCCGCGTGGCCGCTGCGACCGCGCTCGTGGGGCTGCCCGAGACGACGCTCGCGATCATTCCGGGCGCCGGCGGCACGCAACGCCTGCCGCGCCTCGTGGGCACCGGCAAGGCCAAGGAGCTCATTCTTCTGGGCCGTCGCATCGCCGCGCCCGAGGCCCTCGCGCTGGGCCTCGTGACGGCCGTCGCTGATGTGGGCGAGCGCGCGGTCGATGCGGCGAAGAAGCTCACCGCGCACCTCGTGACGGGCGCGCCCATCGCGCTCGCGGCGGCGATGGAGGCGGTCGACGAGGGCGCCGACCTCGACTTCGAAGCGGGCCTCGACCTCGAGGCGCGCTGCTACGAGAAGACGCTCCAATCGACCGATCGACGCGAGGCCCTCGCGGCCTTCGCCGAGAAGCGCAAGCCCGTCTACCGGGGAGAGTAAAAATGTCGGACGCGAAGCTTAAAGAGACCCTCGCGCGCGTCGAGCGCGGCGGCGCCGAGAAGTATCACCAGAAGAACGCCAAGGAGCACAAGCTCTTCGCCCGCGAGCGCATCGCGCGCCTCATCGACGCGGGCAGCTTCGTCGAAGAGGCCGCCCTCGCCAACAACCGCGAGGCAGACCTCCCCGCCGACGGTGTCGTGACGGGTACGGCCACCGTGGGCGGTCGCACCGTGGCCATCATGGCCAACGACTCGACCATCAAGGCAGGCTCGTGGGGCTGGCGCACCGTCGAGAAGATTCTGCGCATTCAAGAGATCGCCAAAGACCTGCGCTGTCCGCTCTTCTATCTGGTCGACTCGGCCGGGGCGCGCATCACCGATCAGGTGGAGATGTTTCCGGGGCGCCGTGGGGCGGGGCGCATCTTCTACAACCAGGTTCAGATGTCGGGGCAGATCCCGCAGATCTGTCTGCTCTTCGGGCCGAGCGCCGCGGGCGGGGCGTACATCCCGGCCTTCTGCGACGTGGTGATCATGGTCGAGGGCAACGCGAGCATGTACCTGGGCTCGCCGCGCATGGCCGAGATGGTAATCGGCGAGAAGGTGACGCTCGAAGAGATGGGCGGCGCGCGCATGCACTGCTCGGTTTCGGGCTGCGGCGACGTGCTCGCCAAGACCGAAGACGACGCCATCGCGTGGGCCAAGCGCTACCTCGCGTACATGCCGCAGAACTGGCACGAGAAGTCCGCGCGCATCGAGGCCGTGGAGCCCGAGCGCTCGGGCAAGACGCTCGAGCAGATTGTTCCCATCGATGAGAACAAGCCCTTCAAGATGGAGCACCTCATTCGCGAGGTGGTCGATCGTGACAGCTACCTCGAGGTGAAGAAGCTCTTCGCGCAGGAGCTCATCACGGCCTTCGCGCGCATCGAGGGGCAGGCCGTGGGCATCGTGGCCAACAACCCCTTCTACAAGGGCGGCGTGCTCTTCGTCGACAGCGCCGACAAGGCCGCGCGCTTCATCTGGCTGTGCGACGCGTTCAACATCCCGCTGCTGTATCTCGCCGACGTGCCGGGCTTCATGATCGGCACCAAGGTGGAGCGCGAGGGCATCATTCGCGCGGGCGCCAAGATGATCGCCGCGGTGAGCGAGGCCAAGGTGCCCAAGCTCTCGGTGGTGGTGCGCAAGGCCTACGGCGCGGGCCTCTACGCGATGTGCGGCCCGGCCTTCGAGCCCGACGCGTGCCTCGCGCTCCCCACGGCCTCGATCGCCGTGATGGGCCCCAACGCGGCCGTGAACGCCGTGTACTTCAACAAGATTCAAGAGGTGCCCGAGGGCCCCGAGCGCGTCGCCTTCGTCGACAAGCTGCGCTCGGAGTACCGCGAAGACATCGACCTCTACAAGCTCGCGGGCGAGCTGGTGGTCGACGCGGTGGTGCCCTTCGACGCGCTGCGCAGCGAGCTCTCGCGCCGCTTCGCGCGGCTCGCCTCGAAGCACGAGGCGCGGCCCGCCAAGCACCACATGGTGCTCCCCGTCTGAGCGCCTCCAGGGCGGAGGCCCCGCGCGCGTGCGACGGGGCCTTGACGGTGCACCTGTCCGGGCGCCAGCTCCCGGCCATGGGATACGGCGGATACAGCTACGAGGCGCACCAGGCCATCACGTCGGCGCGGGCCAACCAGACGGCGTCGCAGGTCTTCGCGAAGGGCGACGTGCACGCGAAGATGAACCCGAAAGGCGTGCGCGCGCGCGAGTGCCGCGACAGCGCCGAGCACCCCGACGCGGTGGGCATCGTGTTCGCGCTCGACATCAGCGGATCGATGGGAGACATCCCCGACCTCCTGGCGCGGCGCGAGCTGCCGCGCTTCATGAAGGTGCTGCTCGACTGCGGCATCGCACACCCGCAGATTCTGTTCATGGCCTTCGCCGACGCGCGCTACGACGCGACGCCGCTGCAGGTGGGCCAGTTCGAATCGACCGCCGAGCTCATGGACCAGTGGCTCACCATGACGTCGCTCTTCAACGGGCAGCGCGGCAACGCGTACGCGGGCCCGCTCCAGGGCGGCGAGAGCTACGAGCTCGCGCTCTACTTCGCCGCGCGGCACACCCTCGTAGACGGGTGGGAGAAGCGCCAGCGCAAGGGCTACCTCTTCATGACGGGCGACGAAGAGGCCTACCCCGCGGTGCCCCGCGAGACGGTGACCAAGGTGCTCGGCTACGACCCGCAGGTGGATGTGCCCCTGCCCGCCGTGATGACCGAGCTGCGCGCGAAATGGAACCCGTTCTTCATCATTCCCGACCAGGGGCGGCGCGCGGTGGAGCCCTTCTGGCGCGAGCATTTCGGTGACAACACGATCTGCCTCGAGGGCGCCGTCGACACCTGCACCGCCTCGGCCCTGCTCGTGGCCCTGAGCGAGGGCGTCGTGCGCGACCTCGCCCACGCGGCCGACGTGCTGCGCGCGAGCGGCGCCGCAGAGGATCGCACGCAGGCCACCATTCGCGCCCTCACGCCCTGGTACGCCGCGCACACGAAGCGCTGATACGCCTGTCTCAGGCTGCCGTGAGCGGTCCGTTGCAGGGCTAAGCCGGGCGGGCACACGGGGGCGGAGTAGTTCGTTAACGCGAAGGTGAAGAAGTTGGTCGGGCTGAGGATCGCGCCGTGGTGAGCGGCCTCAAGGCGCTGATGGAGCAGTCGGCCGGTCGATAGGCCGCGATCACGGGCTTCTGCGCGGGGCCTACGAGCGCGCGCGGGGGCGCAGCGGCGACGGGTCGGCGCGCTGCTCCATCGCGTGCGCGGCCCAGCCCGCCGTGCGGCCGAGCGCGAAGAGGCCCGCGGCGCTCCCGCACGGGAGGCCCAGCGCGATGCGCAGCGCGACGAGGCCCGCGTCGAGGTTGGGCGGCGCGTGCCCGAGCTCGCGTAGCACCGCGAGCGCCGCGCGAAAGCGCCGGGCCTCGGGCGTGCTCACGGCGAGCGCGTCGGCCATCGCGAAGAGGTGCGCGGCGCGCGGGTCTCCCTGCGGGTACATCGGGTGACCGAAGCCCGGGATCGCGCCGCCCCGCGCCGCCTCGGCGCGCAGCGCGGCGATCATCGCGGCCTCGCTGGGGGCGCTCGCGACGAGGTCTTCGAGCGCGTCGCTCATGCGGCCGTGGCGCGGTCCCGTCATGGTGGCCGCCGCGGCGAGGAGGCACGCCGTGAGGCTCGCCCCCGCCGAGGCCGCGATGCGCGCGGCGAAGGTCGACGGGTTGAGCTCGTGCTCGGCCACGATGACCAGCGCGCGGTCGACGAGGCGCGCGCGCTCGCCG
>CANMAT010000325.1 GCA_947494865.1 Deltaproteobacteria bacterium | reverse complement strand
GATGGCGTTGGCGAGAAAGATCGACGCGATGACCCACGGCGAGCGCCACGGCGACGGCCGCTCGGGCGCCTCGAAATTGAACGCGCCCGTGGGCTCATCGGGAAACACCACCGCGTCGGGCGCGCGCGCCGCGTGGGGAGAGGCGGTGCCCGCCGGACGCGTCACCCGGGGGTCGGGCGCGGCCTGCTGCGGCGGCTGCGCGCGCGCGTACTGGGCCATGGGAGGCGCGACGGGCGGGCCAGGCACGAAGGGCGCCGCCGCGGGGCGCGCGGGCTCGTGGTGCAGCATCGGGAGGGGCAGCGTCGCGGGGCTCGCGTCGAGGCCCTCGTCGCGCGCGGGCGCCACGGGGGCGGGCGAGGGGGCTTGCATGCCGCGCAGCGTCGACGCGCCCGGCTCGTGAGGGGGCGGCGCAAAGCCCGGCGCGGCCGGTGCGCCGAGCGGTGCGGGCGCAGCGGAGGCCTCGGGCGGCGCGATGCCGAGGGCCTCGCCTGTGGTCTGAAGGGTGGCGCGCGGATCGTCGGCGAAGGGCGACGGCGCCGCGGGGGGCTCCGGGGGCGCGACGGGCGTCGGGGTCTCGATGACGCCCGTGGTGTCGAGCGTGTCGTGCAGCGTGCGGGCGTGCGCGCGCGGCGACGGGGGCGCGTCGATGCCGGGGTCGGTGGGCTCCTCGCGGGGCTTGCGCGCGTCGGCCGCAGGCGTAGGGGCATCGAGCTTGTCGGTGGGCTCGGCGGGCGGCTCGGCGGGCGTGGGGGGCGTGGGCGTCGGGGGGCCGACGGGGGGCCTCGCGAGAACGCGCGGGGTCGCGCCGGCGCGGGGCAGCGCGGCGCCGCGGGGGGGAGGGCGCTCGGAGGGCACTCGCGCCGCAGGGGCCTCGGGCCGCGCGGCGGCGGCGACGGGCGTGGGCTTCGCCGGCACCGCGGGGGTCGAGACCTCGGTGCGCTCGATGTTCTCGAGGAAGCTGCGCGGGTTGGCGACACCCTCGGGGCGGGGCGACTCCAGGGTGGGCCCGAGCAGCGCGTTGCGGCGACGCACCACGCGGAGCGGCGCGTCGACGGCGCCCGTGGGCTCGTCGACGATAGCGATCTCGCGCGTCTCGATGCTGCCGAGGGCGGCGGAGAGGTCGCGCGCGGCCTCGCCCGCGGTGGCCGGGCGGCGCTCGGGCGAGAGCGCCCAGCATCGCTGGAGCACGGCGTCGGCCGAGGCGGGGATCTCGTCGCGCAGGGCGGCGGCGCTCGGTCGGGCGCCCGAGTGCAGCGAGCCGAGCACCTCGTCGGCGGTGCCCGAGAACGCGGGGCGCCCCGTGAGGGCCTCGTAGGCGAGCGAGGCCAGCACGAACACGTCGGAGCGCGGCGTGAGCGAGCCGATGTCGGCGAGCGCCTCGGGCGACTGATAGCCCGCGCGCACGTCATCGATGCGCGGGCGGTCGGCCTCGCCGACGCCGAGGAGCTTCACGAGGCCGTCGGGCGCGGTGAGCAGCACGTTGTCGGGGGTGAGGGCGCGGTGCACAATGGGGGGCGCGCGGCGGTGCAGGTCGTCGAGGGCGCGGGCCACCTCGCGCACGATGCGTGCGACCACGGCGATGGGGAGCGGCACCGAGCGGTTGGCGACGGCCTCGCGGAGGCTCTCGCCCTCGAGGAGCTCGGTGATCTCGACGGGACGCCCGTCGGGGAGCGCGCCCGTCGCGAAGGTGCGCGGCATGTGGGGGTGATCGATGCCCTCGCGCAGCGTCGCCGCCGCCAGGAACCACTCGCCCAGGTCGGCCACGTGCTCGCGGTGGAGCACGTTGGCCGCGCGCCGCGCGCCGCCCTCGTGCAAGACCACGTAGGCCGCGCCGATGCGCCCGTTGGCGAGCTCTTCTTCGACGCGGTGGGCGCCGAGGAGAACGTCGTTCGCGCGGAGGATCTGCGACTCGGTGCTCGCGTCGGTGCTCACAGCGTCGGCACGCTACGCGAAACCCCGACCGCCGCGCTACGCCGTCTTGGGCTCTTCGCGCACGAGGGCGAAGTAGTCGTCGGTGGCCTTGCCGTGGCGGTAGGCGCGGCCGATGAACACCTGCGGGGTGACGCGGCGCAGCCGGTCGACCATGCCCACCCACACGAAGCGCCCGAGGCGCGCGCCGTTGGGCACGATGGTCGGCCACGACGCGGGCTTGCGGGGCGGCTGGCGCCCGTAGTCGATCACGATCTCGCCCTTGTCGTCGGCGGTGGCGACGAAGTACCCGGGGCCCGTAAAGAAGCTCATGGCCTGATGGTTGTAACCCCAGAGCTCCGCCGGGGGCTCGTCGCCGTCGGGGCGGCAGAAGCGCTTCTCGAAATCGTTGAACGCGGACAGGCTGTTGCGGCCCGTGTGAATCACCTCCACGAGGGGGTCGGCGACCGGCACGATGTCGTCGAGGGTGAGGGCGTCGGCGCCGGCGCTGGCTTCGAAGAGCGCGGCCATCTTGGCCTTGTCGAGCCCGCGCACGGCGTGGCGTCGCGACCACGGGCCGCAGGTGTCGAGCACCGTGCGAAGGTGCTCGAGGTTGAGCGTCGGTTCGAAGAACAGCGGGAGGTCCATGGCGAAAGCAACTCTACGAGGCCGGGGCCCGCGTCAAGGGCTTTGCGGCCCCGCGAGCGAGGCGAAGCGCGCGCGCAGCACGGCGGCGATGGCCGGGCGGTGGGCGTGGAGGTCGTCGAGGTCTTTCACGGGGATGAAGCGCGACGTTGCCCCCGCGCGGGGCACGTGAAACCAGTTCGTCGAGTGCCACCAGGTGAGCTCGCCCACGAGGCGCTCCCACTGAATGGCCTCGCGGCCGTCGACCTTCTTGCGCGCGACGCACCACGTCCACGGGGCGTCGCCTTCGAGGGCCTCGAGGTCGAGCCAGAGGGTGTTCGTATTGAAGAGCGGAAACTCGTCGGCGGGGAAGGCCTTCGGGAGCCGGAACGCCTCGGCCAGCACGAGCCGCCCGTCGCAGAGCACCGGGAGGCCGCCCCGGTCTCCGGGCTCCTTCTCGACGAGCTCGACCGAGACGCGCTTCTCCGACGCGCGGTGCATGGCGAAGAGCACCGGGTCGAGCGTGGCGCCCACGTTGTCGACGTTCGACACCAGCACCGTGCGTACGCCCTTCGCCCGGAGCCGCGCGAGCGCGCCCGACTCGGCCAGCGCGTCGGGGAGGTCGCCGTGGCCCGTGGCGTAGGGCGACGGATCGCCGCGGTCGTCGCGAAAGAGCGACCCGTCGGCGGCGAGGCGCAGCGACACAAACTGCGGCGCGACGTGAACGTGCGTGAGCCCCTCGCGGGCGAGGGCCGCGCGAATGGTGCCGTCGGTGGCGAAGCTGGTCATGAGGGTCGCATCGACCGCGGGGTGCTGCGCGAGGTCGGCGAGCTTCACGTCGATGAAGCGCGCCGAGCCCTCTTCGAACATCGGCGCGAGGGCCTTCACCACCGAGCCGAAGCGCGTGGCCATGCCGCCCGCGAGCACCACCACGGCGAGCTCGCCGCGCGCGATCGCGGCCTCTCCCTCGTCGCGCAGGGCGCGCCGCGCGTCGCTGCCGCTGGGCGGCGGGGCGAGGGCGCAGCCCGCGGGCGGCGGGGCGACGGGCCGCGTGATTCGGTGCGCCGCCTCGAGGTCGCCGCCGGCGCGGGTGCGCTCGCGCAGCGCCGCGAAGGGGACGCGGTCGAAGTGAAACCGCGCCAGCGCCGATCGGAGCTCTTCGGAGAGTGGGCCTTCCATCACGGGGTCTTTCTACGTCCGAACGTTGCCCGCGTCATGGGGGTGTGGGCTACGTTCTCCCGCCATGGCGTCGTTCCTGATTTCGCTCGATGTCAAGGGTCGCGCCTGCCTTGTTGTGGGGGGCGACGCCGAGGCCGCGCGCAGGGCCCAGCGGCTGCTCGCGTGCGGCGCTCGCGTCACCGTCGTGTGGCCCGAGGCCGACGAGGCGCTCATCGCCTGGATGACCGCCGAGGGCGTCTCGTGGGAGCGTCGCCGGCCCTCCGCCGCCGACCTCGCCGCGCGGCCCTTTCTGCTCGTGTCGACGCCCCGCGACGCCGCCCTCTCGGCGTGGCTCTTCGCCGAGGCCGAGCGCCACGGCGTGCTCGTGTGTTGTTGCGACCAGCTCCCCTTCGCCAACTACGCCCACGTCGCAGTGGCCGACGCGGGCACGGTCACCGTGGGTGTCGCCTCCGGCGGCACCGCCCCGGGCCTCGTCGCGAGGCTCCGCGACGCCCTCGCGCGAGGCCTCGACGGCGAGTTCGCGGAGTACGCGCGCCACCTCGCGGCTCTGCGCGCCGCGACGCCTGCGCCCCTTCGCCGGGCGGCGCTCGATGCTGCGCTCGACGGCCTGCGCGCGGAGCTCGTCGTGCGGCTCCCCGAGGGGTGGCGCACGCGCTGAGGTCAGCGCCCGCCGCGCGCCTCCGGGGTCGCCTCGATGCGCGACGACGCGTCGAGCGCGGTGCCGACGAGCGCGCCGTCGGGCGACCCTCGGAGACGGTACGCGTTGACCGGGAGCAGCGACGGATTTGTGGTGGCCGTGCCGTGGAGCTCAAACGCGCCCGTCGCGGGGTCGTAGTCGCCCTCGACGTTCTCGCGCACCTGCACGCCCGGGCGCGCCCCGGGCACGCTCACCGCGCGCCACGAGAACCAGCCCGTCGCGGCGGTGCCGCTCACCCGCAGCGAGAGTACGAACGACCATTGCGCGTCGTCGGTCGCGAGGGTGCCGTTCCACCGATGCGCGGCGCCCGACAGTGCGGCGGGCGCGGCGGGCGCGGCGGGCTCGGGCTGCGCGACAGCCACCTCGCCGACGGAAGTCTGGGCGCTCGTGTCGCGTCGCGCGACGACGAAGAGCGCGAGGGCGAGCGATGCGAGGCTCCCGAGGACGAAGCCCATCATCACGAGCATCTTCGTGTGCTGCGGCGTCGGCAAGGGCGGCGGCGGGGCCGTGGGCCGCTGCGCGAAGGGCGTCGCAACGAGGGGCATCGGGTGCGCGCCGAGGGCAGCTTGCGCGTACTGCGAGCTCAGCGCGCGCTGGGCTCCGGAGGCCGTGAGCGAACTCTGCGCGCCGGACGTCGTGAGGGTCCGCTGCGAGCCCGTCGTCGTCGCGGCGCGGTGCGAGCCCGACGGCGTCGCGGCGCGGTGCGAGCCCGACGGCGTCGCGGCGCGGTGCGAGCCCGTCGTCGTCGCGGCGCGGTGCGAGCCCGTCGTCGTCGCGGCGCGGTGCGAACCGCTGCCCGTCACGCTCGACGAGAGAGAGAGGCCCGACGCCGCGGGAGGCATGCCGTTCATCGGGGTAGGAAAGGTCGGCGCCGAGACGCGAACCCCGTGGGCGGGCGACGGGGTGTTCGGCGGTGACGAAGCACGTGCGCCTGGCATCACGGACGGAAACCCCGGGGTCGAGATGCGCACGCCAGCAGCCGGCGACGCGTTGCCCGGCGGCGATGGCGCGCGCGCCCCGTATAGGGGCGCAGGGCTCCCCGACGGCGTCGCGGCGCGCACCGCGCTCTGCGTGATCACCGCGCTGCGCGGAGGCGCGGAGGGCG
>CANMAT010000324.1 GCA_947494865.1 Deltaproteobacteria bacterium | reverse complement strand
GAGGCCACGCGCGAGGCGCGGGCCGCGGCGGAGTCGCGCCGGGCCCGCACGGGCGCCGCGGTGGAGCACGCCTCGCGGGAGCGCGATGAGGCCGGACGCGCCGTCGATCAGGGCGAGCGCGACCTCGCGGAGGCCCTCGCCGCCCACGGGTTCGGCGACGAGGCTGCGCTCCTGGGGGCGCGGCGCTCGGCGCAGGCGCGGGCCGCGCTGCGCGACGCGGTGGCCGCGGATCGGGGCGAGCGCGCGCGCGTGGCGGCCGCGGCGGCCGCGCTCGGGCCCGACGAGCCCGCGGGCGACGTGGTGGCGCGGGAGGCGGCCGCGGTCGCGGCGCGCGCGACGCTCGCCGAGGCGCAGCGCGAGGCGGGCTCGCTCGACGAGCGCGCGGGGCAGCTCGCGGCGGTGGCGAGCCGCGCCGCTTCGTGGGCCGGCGACGGCGACGACGCCGAGCGGCGGTGGCGCACCGCGCGCGCCGTCTCCGACGCGGTGAACGGCCGCCACGACGGCAAAACAAGGCTCTCGCGGTATGTATTGCTCGAGCAATTCGACCGCGTGGCAGCCTGCGCGAGCGCGCGCCTCGACGTGATGAGCGACGGCCGCTTCGCGCTCCGGCGGCGCGAGTCGCGGCAGACGGGCGGGGAGTTCGAACTGGTGGTCGACGACGCCTACGCGGGCTCGGTGGAGCGCCCCGTGGCGACGCTGTCGGGGGGCGAGATGTTCATGGCCTCGCTCGCGATGGCGCTGGGGCTGAGCGACGTGGTGCAGGCGTGGGCGGGCGGCGTGCGGGTGGAGTCGCTCTTCGTCGACGAGGGCTTCGGCACGCTCGACGAGGAGGCCCTCGACAAGGCCGTGTCGGTGCTCGAGCAGCTCGGCGAGACGCGTCGCATGGTGGGGGTGGTGTCGCACGTTCCCGAGCTGCGAAAGCGCATCCCCGCGCGCCTCGAGGTGGTGCGTAGCGAGCGTGGCGCCGCTACCCGCGCTTCGCTGCGCGGGCGCCACGGCGGGTAGGTTGATTCGGGGTTGACGGAGGGCCACGGCGCGGCGACGGTGCGCGCCACCGAAGCACCCGCACAAGGAAGAGACACCCCGATGCCCCGCACAGCGATTCTCGGCGTCGGTCACTACGTGCCGACGCGCGTGGTCACCAACGACGACCTCTCGAAACTGTTCAACACGAGCGACGAGTGGATCGTGCAGCGCAGCGGCATCCGTGAGCGCCGCTACATCGAGCACGACGGCATCGGCGCGAGCGACCTCGCGGTGCCCGCCGCGCGCATGGCCGCGGAGCGCGCGGGCGTGGCCCTGTCGGAGATCGACGCGATCATCTTCGCCACGCTCTCGCCGGACGTGTTCTTCCCCGGCTCGGGGTGCTTTCTGCAGACGAAGCTGGGGCTCAAGAGCATCCCCGCGCTCGACATTCGCAACCAGTGCTCGGGCTTCCTCTACGGCCTGCAGATCGCCGACGCGTGGATCCGCGCGGGCATGTACAAGCGGGTGCTCCTGGTGGGCTCCGAGGTGCACTCCACGGGCATCGATTTCTCCGACGAGGGGCGCGACGTCACGGTGCTCTTCGGCGACGGCGCGGGCGCGGTGATCCTCGGCCCCACCGACGACCCCGAGCGCGGCGTGCAGAGCGTGACGCTGGGCGCCGACGGCTCCGGCGCGGCCGACCTGTGGATCGAGGCTCCCTCGTCGCGCTGCTCGCCGTCGCGCATCACCCACGAGATGATCGACGCGCGGCGCCACTACCCCCGCATGAACGGCAAGCAGGTGTTTCGCTGGGCCACCGAGAAGATGCCCGAGGCGTCGCACCTCGCGCTGCGCATGGCCGAGAAGACCATGGCCGACGTCGACGTGTTCGTGCCCCACCAGGCCAACCTGCGCATCAACGAGTTCGTGGCGCGCAAGCTCGGCATCCCGATGGAGAAGGTGGTCACCACCATCGATCGGTACGGCAACACCACGGCGGCCTCGATCCCCATCTCGCTGAGCGAGGCCGTGGCCGACGGCCGCGCGAAGCCCGGCTCCCTCGTGCTCTTCGCCGCCTTCGGCAGCGGGTACACCTGGGGCGCCGGCGTCGTGCGCATGTGACGCCGTGAGCGTGCGCGTCGAGCGGTGTGGTCCCGTCACCACGGTGATCCTCGATCGCCCCGCGGTTCGTAACGCCATCGACCGCGCCGCGGCCGAGGGTTTGGCCGCCGCGTTTCGGGCCTTCGAAGCCGACGATGCGGCGCGCGTCGCGGTGCTCTGGGGCGACCACGGCACCTTCTGCGCGGGCGCTGATTTGAAGGCCATTTCCGCGGGCGACCCCAACCGCGTGGCGCCCGACGGCGACGGCCCGCTGGGACCCACGCGCATGGCGCTCGACAAGCCCGTGATCGCCGCGGTGGCGGGCCACGCGGTGGCCGGCGGCCTCGAGCTCGCGCTCTGGTGCGACCTGCGCGTGGTCGAAGAGACGGCGGTGTTCGGGGTGTTCTGCCGTCGGTGGGGAGTGCCCCTCGTCGACGGCGGCACGGTGCGTCTCCCGCGCGTCGTGGGCCTCGGGCGCGCGCTCGACATGATTCTCACGGGGCGGCCGGTGCGCGCCGACGAGGCGCTCGCGATCGGGCTCGCGACGCGCATAGTTCCCGCGGGCGCTTCACGCGCCGAGGCAGAGAAGCTCGCCGCCGAGATCGCGCGCTTTCCGCAAGGGTGCATGCGCTCCGATCGACGCTCGGCCTACGCGTGCCTGCCGCTCGAACTCGGCGCCGCGCTGCGCCGTGAGTACGAGCACGGCGTCGCCGCGCTGGCGGGCGAGACCGTCGACGGCGCTACGCGCTTCGCGCGCGGCGCGGGCCGCCACGGGCGCTTCGAATAGCTACCGCTTTGCCATGGAGGGCTGCACCACGTGGAGCACGCCGTAGCGACCCTCGGTGCGCTTGACGGCGTAGCGCCCGTCGGGCGGGGCCTTGGCGGCGTCGCAGAGGTTGGCCGCGTTGAAGTGGCAAGCCTTGCATTTGCCACGGCTCACGGTGCCCTCGGGGGCGCGGTGCCCGGCCCAGTATTGCAGGGCCCACGCGAGGTCGCGCTCGGCGCGCGCGCGGTGGTGGCGAAACACCCAGAGCCCGAAGGCCTCGTCGTCGACGCGGCGAAAGGTGAGGCCCGCGAGGGGGTCGGGCTGGCCCGCGGGCGCGCGGTTGTCGATGGCGCTGAGCCCCTCGCCCGCGGCGGCGACGGCGCGCGCGGCGATCTCGGCGGCGAGGCCGTCGGTGACCTTGCGCCCCCGCGGGAGCACGGCCACGCAGTGGAGCAGCCGCTCGGTGTTGAAGCTGTTGGCCTCGAGCATGCGGCCGTAGGCCTCGACCTGGACCACGTGCGAAGGGAACAGCTCGCGGCGCCCGGAGAACTTGAACTCGAGCACGAGCCGCGCGCGGCGCCCCTCGAGGTGAATGCGATCGGCGCGGCCCACGAGGCGAACGCCGTGAAGCTCTGCGCTCAAGGGCATTTCGACGAGCTCGAGGGGCTCGCCCGCGGAGATGGCGCGGGTGATCTCTTCGGGCGAAATCTCTTCGGCCTCGGCTTCGAAGGCCGCGTGGCCGGCGGCGCCAGCGGCGAGCTCGACGCTCTCGGTGCGGAGCGAGTGCGTGCGCGCCAGGTGCACCTGCATCTCGCAATAAAACTGATTCGAAAGTGTGCTCACCGACACGCGCGGTACCTGCGGCTCGCGGGGGCCCTCGACGAAGGCGCGAATGGCGTCGAGGCGGTCGTAGGTGAAGAGGGCGTCGAGGGTGCCGTCCATGCCGAAGCGGCGCACCGAGGCGTAGAAGCGACCTACGGGTTCGGCGAAGAGGCCGGCGTTGTGCAGCGACTCCCACGCGGCGCGGAGGGAGTTGGTAGCAGAGACGATGGCGTACAGCCTCGGCGCGAGGGCCGCCCTCGCGCGCGCAATGTCGGCAAGGTGAGGTACATCGAGGAGGCTCGGCTGCGTCATGCGGCTGGAGGGCCAGTGTAGCCCAAAGGGTTCCGCCGCTGACGCGCGCAGCGCCGGAACCCGGTGGTTTCCCTCCCCGCGTCGCGGGTGTCGCGCGTTCAGGCGGCGTTCTCGGCCTTGGCGCCCCCGTCGGCGGCGCGGCGGGCGTCTTCTTCGGCGATGGCCTTCTTGAGCCACACCTTGGCGTTCTTCATCTTGCCCACCTCTTCGGTGCGCTTGCAGAGCGCCTTCCACGCGCTCTCGCGGTCGGGCGCCGGGAGGGCGGCGAGGTCGGTGCGGTGCTTCATCCACACGGCCACCGCCTCGCCGGGGAGCTCGATCTCGGCGATGCGCGCGTAGAAGCCCTCGAGCGCGGGCGGAATCTCCGCGGGCAGCGCCTCGATGGGGGCCTCGTTGCGCGGGGGCGCGACGGGCTCCTCGTCGTGACGGCTGTGGTTCACCTGCGAGAGGTCGACGCCGCCGCCGGGCTCCTGCACGTTCGCCGGGATGGTCTCGAGCTCCATCTCGTCGAGCACGCCGAGGCCCAGAATGGAGAGCGTGGCGCGGCGCTTGGCCTTCGTCTCGCACTTCATGAGCACGTTCACCGGGTCGACGAGGGGCACCGTGGCCGTGGCCGTCTCCACGCGGCCGCTCGGGTGCGTGGCGCGGCACACGCAGAACACGAGCTTGGTCCCCGCGAGGTCGATCACCTTGGGGCCGTCGACGGTCTCGCGCGTGATGCCGTGCATGGCAGCGAGCTGATCGGTCGCGCCGCGCGTGGCGTAGAGCACCTCCTTGCCGTTGAGTCGCAGAAACGCGAAGGGCTGCGCGTACGGGTTGAGCCCCAAACCCTCGCACATCGCGGTGTAGAACTTCGCGCGCTCTTCGGGCCCGAGCCCCGAGAGGTCGCCGCGCATCACGAACGACTCGACCACGCGCGCGCCCGTGCGCCCGTCGACGCTGTAGTTCGCCCGCTCAGACTTCGCGCTCTTCTCCGTTGCCATGATCTTCACCCTTTGCTCTCTCTCTTCGTTGCGCATCGATGCGCCGGCGACCGTCGCGCGGCGCGTTGCTGTGTCACTCGGTGTCGTCGTTGGCGCTCGCGTCGAGGGCGTCGATCCACGCGTCGCGGCGCGCGTCGCACACCGCCGCGAAGGCCTCGTCGCGCGCGAGCTCGTCGTCGATGTTCACGGCGCCCTCCTCGTCGATCACGTCGTTGGCGGGCACGTCGTTGGCGGGCGGCGCCGCGGGCACGATGGGCGCGTCGCCCGCGGGCACGCCCATGCGCCGCTGGGCCTCGCGGATCACGCGGTCTCTCTTGAACCGCGGGTGCGCCTTCCAGTCGGCCCAGGTCAGCTCGGCGCGGAGCCGCACGAGCTCCTCGAGCTCTTGCTGCCCCTCGACGGCGCGCTCGTCGTAGTCGTCGGGCAGCGCGTCGGCGTCGTGGCGGAGGGCGATGTTGCGTGCGTCTTCCATACGCCGTGGAAGATGCGTCGACCCCGCCGCTCACACAAGGTCAGTTAATGTCACGGTGACATATCCTGTCACCGCGTGGTCAGCGCCCGCGAGGCCTCG